>JBJTBB010000048.1:0-3578 GCA_046091125.1 Planctomycetaceae bacterium | reverse complement strand
TTTGCCGGCTCGCCTTGTCCCTGGCCGTCGCGGCGGATGCCACCGCCGTCGCGAAACATGCGCTGACGACCGCCATGGAATCCACGAAGGCAACGCGTGGCATCGTGCTGCTGGCCGAACAGCGGAAGACCGCAGCGGTCGGTCCCGGTAGCCTTTCGATCGTCGCCGCCATGCCGGAGCCATGGCCGGAGTCGCAGGTCCCGTGCGCGCTGATCAACGGCGTGCTGATCGGCAACGAGGCGGTACTGACGTCGTGTTCTGACGCGACCATGATCGCCGCCCCGATCCGGATCGCGGGCCGTGCGGTGGGTGTGATCTGTCTGGATGTGAAGGAGACCGCCACGGCTGACGATCTCGACTTCCTCCTGGCCGCCTGCGACGCGATCGGACTCGCGGTCGAGAACCTCTCCACTCGTGAAAAGCTGTCCCAGAAACTCGCGAGCACCACTGACGAGGTCGACCGGCTCAGGCGAAGGCTCGGCCAGGAATTGAAGATGGTGGTGGGCAGCCGCGTGATGGAGGGGGTCGTCGGACAGATGGGCCAGGTCGCCCGCACGAAGACCACGATCCTCATCCGCGGGGAAAGCGGCGTCGGCATGGAACTGGTGGCCCGTGGCATTCATGACGCGAGCGATCGTGCCGCCGGCTCGTTCGTGTGTCTGAACTGTGCCGCCCTTTCGGAGACGCTGCTCGAGAGTGAACTCTTCGGCCATGAGAAGGGCTCGTTCACGGGCGCGACCGAACGCAAGATCGGCAAGTTCGAAGCGGCCGACCGTGGGACGTTGTTTCTCGACGAGATCGGTGAGATGACCGCCGGCATCCAGTCCAAATTCCTGCGAGTGCTCGAGGGGCATCCCTTCGAACGGGTCGGCGGCCATGCGCGGGTGAGCGTGGACGTACGGGTGGTCGCGGCCACCAACCGCGATCTCGTGGAGGCCGTCATCGTGGGGTCATTCCGCCGTGATCTGTATTTCAGGCTCAAGGTCCTCGAAATCCTGGTGCCCCCCCTGCGCAAGCGACCGGGGGACGTCGAGCGGCTCGCGCGACATTTTCTCGATCGCTTCGCCGAGGAGACGGGCCGGTCCGTCGAGGCCTTCACTCCCGAGGCGATGGAAGTGCTCTGTGGCTACCATTGGCCCGGCAACGTGCGGGAGCTCCGCAACGTCGTGGAACGAGCGGTCGTGCTCTCGCTTGGCGAAGTGATCGGCGTCGATGACCTCGCCCTCTCTCCCCTCGGCATCGTCGGCGACACCGCACGGGTGAAGCCTCTCGGGACGGACGGCATGTACGTGGAGGCCACGCTCGATGAGGTCGAGAAGCGTCACGTGCTGGCCACGCTCGAAGCGGCAGGTGGCAACAAGACGAAAGCGGCGACGATCCTGGGCATCGAACGATCGACGCTCGACCGCAAACTCGGTCGCTGGGGCTGCAAATAGGCGGCGTCCCGGCCGGTCGGCGTCGAACGCCGATGTGTGTCGCGAGAACACGGGCCCCACCCGCTTTAACTTTCCGGTGGGATGCCGAACTCCCGCATCCAGGCTGCGATCTCCTCTGGGCTGCGGGGTTCCGAGGGCTGCGTCTCGGGGGGCTGCTCGCGAAGCCTTCGGGCCGATCGGGCCTCGGCGAGCCACACGTCGCTCTCGGCGGCGCGGCAGCGACGTCGGCGGGCCGCCGCCATCAATCGCCGGTCGCTCGAGACGACAGTCAACTCCGTCGGGGATCGATGCTCTTCGAGCAGTTTCTCGATCAGCGTGTCGGCATCCGGATACTCCCGCGCGAAGAGCACCGTGATGCCGCCGTGGTCATGACGACAGGGAAGGCCGTCCGGAGCCCGTGCGGCGTCGAAGACGACGGTCGTGCGGCTCGCTTCGTCACCGAGCAGGTCGAGGAGATGATCGAGAAGCCTATTGCGCGATGCCTCGAATCCACGGGCACCACGTTCCGAGCCGAACAGCCCGGACGCGTGGAGAAGGTTGTAGCCGTCGAGGAGCAATGGCATCCGTGCGGCCTCATGAACGGCCCACCGGCTTCACGCGGGCTTGTCGAGGCGGTAGACAGGCTTGCCCGCGACGATCGTCGCGACCGCCCGCCCCTTCAACGACCAACCGTCGAACGGCGTATTGATGCTCTTCGAACGGAACGCATTCGCATCCACTCGCCAGGTCGAATCGGGATCGATCAACGTGATGTCGGCGATCGAGCCGACGGCGAGCGTGCCGCGATCGATGCCAAGGATCCTCGCGGGTGCCGTGCTCATCGCCTCGATGAGCCGGAGCCATCCGATCCGACCGGTCGCGACCAGGCGGGTGACGGACACACCGAGCGCCGTCTCGAGTCCGACCACACCGAAGGGTGCTCGATCGATCTCGAGCATCTTCTTCTCGCGGCTGTGGGGAGCGTGATCGGTCGCGATGCAGTCGATCGTGCCGTCCATGAGCCCCTCAAGAATGGCCGCCACGTCCTCCGAGGTGCGCAGGGGCGGACTCATCTTGAAGTTGGCGTCGAATCCCCTGAGGCTCTCATCGGTGAGGGTGAAGTGATGCGGACAGGCTTCGGCTGTGACCCGGATCCCCCTGGCCTTGGCGGACCGCACGAGGTCCACGCCGCCGGCCGTGGACAGATGCATCACGTGCAGCCGGCCTTCCGTGGCGGCGGCCAGGGCGATGTCGCGGCCGATCATCACCTCTTCGGCAGCGGCGGGCATTCCTCCCAGCCCGAGCACCAGCGACACCAGTCCCTCGTGCATCACGCCGCCCCGAGAGAGTTCAAGCACCTCTTCGTGCGCCAGAATTGGTCGATCGAACATCCGGCAGTACTCGAGGGCGCGACGCATCAATTCGGCGTCGTACACCGGGCTGCCGTCGTCGGTGAAGGCGACGGCACCGGCCTCGACGAGCTGACCGATCTCGGCGAGTTCCTTGCCCTCCCGGTTGCGGCTCACACAGGCCACGACGAAGACGTTGCACCGTCCGGCGCGTGCGGCCTTTTGGTGGATGAATTCGACGGCTCCCTGGGTGTCGATCGGTGGCTCGGTGTTGGGGATGCAGGCGATGCTCGTGAAGCCTCCCGCCACGGCGGCCGCCGTGCCCGTCTCGATCGTCTCGTCCTCCTCCCGACCCGGCTCGCGCAGGTGCACGTGCATGTCGACCAGACCGGGCGAGACCAAAAGGCCCGTGGCATCAATCGACTCATCGGGGCGTCCCTGCAGGATCGCCTGCGGACCGATGCAGGCGATCACACCGTCCCGCACAAGCAGGTCGGCCGTGCAGTCGAGCCCCTGCGAGGGGTCGATGATCCTTCCGCCGCGGATCGCGAGCGTCGCCATCAGACCGTCCCTCCGTCACGGCCTCGTCTGCCGCAGAGCAGCCAGAGCACCGCCATGCGCACGGCCAGCCCGTTGGTCACCTGATCCAGGATGAGCGAACGACTGCAGTCGGCGACCTCCGCGGTCACTTCGACTCCGCGATTGATCGGCCCCGGCGCGAGGATCAGGAGGCTCTTGCGGGCCCTGCGGAGCCTTTCCGAATCCATCGCATAGAGATGGGCATACTCCCTCACCGACGGAAATGGCCGCGTTG
>JBJTBB010000047.1:0-3176 GCA_046091125.1 Planctomycetaceae bacterium | reverse complement strand
CCGCCCCCACGTCGCCGACGCGGCCTCGCCGTCCGCTGGGAGTGGTCAGCGCCTGCTTGACCTTCTCGGTGAGGTCGTCGATGTCGGTGAAGATCCGGCAGGTGTGGTGCGCGAGGACGCGGGAGCGGAAGGCCTCGAGCTTCTCGACGATGACCGGATCGCTATCGCGGTGGTCCTCAGGGACGTCGACTGAATCGTCCATGACGAAGATGCGAAGCGGCTTGCCTCCCGCGACCGCCTGGTGGTACTCGATCTCGGTCATCGACATGCCTGAGCCTGGCTCCACATGGCCGTAGCGCTTGCCGATGATGCCGACGTAGAGATCGCATTCATCGACCTTGTCACGGATGTATTCAGCAGGCGTGGACTCACTCGGCACGAAGTCCTCCATGCCGACATAGGTCATGCCGAGTCCCTCGATGAGCGACTTGAGCGCAGCTCGCTGATCCTGCATATCCCGGCTTGTGGAACTGACGAACACGGTCTTGGGTATGCCACTCGGGGGGGTGATGTGGAGCTCCCCCGCGAGAATCGTGCCGGCAGGCAGAGGTGCCATCGACTCGACCACATCGAGTTTGCCTGAGATCACGCGGCCGTTTGGCGCCACAAGGAAGGCTTCGTCGTCGAACTTGCAGGCGAACCACAATTCGCCATCGATCTTTGTCGACACCCAGTAGGGGCTGCCGCCGATCTTCTGGTCGATGTCCGCCGCACTCACGGCGAGGTATCGCGCCGCTACTGCATTGCGATACGTCTCGAGGGTCTGCATCAACTCGGGATCGGTGACGGATCCCATGCGGCTGAGGGTTGCCTGAGCGAGTGGGCGGGAATTGTCCGTGCGGAAGCGTGTCATGACGCCTCCTCTGACTTGGGCGACTCCTTGGTGGCTGGGCGCTTGAGTTCCATGTTGGACAGGTGGAGCAGGAGTTGGTACCGCTCCCCATCGACGCGGCCTTCGAGGAAGGCGCGGTAGGGCGATCCGTTGAGCTGGCAGATCAGCGGGCCCTTGCCCCCGTCGCCGGCCCCTATGAGCACGACGGACTCTTTGTCTGCGAGGTCCCGAGCCATCGCGCTGAGGAAGTCGAATGTGACGCCGTCGACGTGACGCACTTGCAGCGTCCTGCGCACGACGAACTTGCGAAGCATCTCAGACTTGGGGATGACTCTTCCTGTCCAGGAGACGGGAATCGCATCGTTGACATTGCTAGGCGCATCGACCGGCGCGCGGCGATCGGTCTCTTCGCCGGCGGGGGAGAGCGTCACCTCGACGACCTCCGGCGCGCAATAGAGCGGCTCTCCCGAACCGCCGATGAGCACGGACTGGGTCGCGTCGATCAGACGACCGACCGCCTCCAGATCGACTTCGGGGTCTCCGTCCACGAGTTGCTTGTCGTAGGCGCCACCAAAGCGCGCATTCAGATCCGCATCAAGGAGTCCCTCACCGGCTGCGACATAGCGGCGAAAGGAAACAGCTACCCCGTCCTTGGCGGAAACAGGAGGTGGCGCGGGGGAACTCGACACGGCCAAGACGGTCGCGTCACGTCCACCCGAGTTAGCCAGGTGAATACGCTGCAAAGTCATCGTCTGGGCCCCTAGAACATCTCGAAGTCGAGGTCGTCATCGCCGGCATCCTCGGATGCCTCAGTGACCGCCGTCACTGTTGTGAGCTCCTGCCACTCACCCTGGGCGCTGTTGCCGATTAGTGCCCAGTAGCCCTCATCGTTGGCAAGCAAGATCCCGGTTTCGGGCCGGTAGTCCGGCCGATAATTGAAGGCGAACGAGTAGACCGATCCCGCGCTGAGCGCCTGTGCCAACTCATCGGGGATCGACTCTGGCTCCAGGGCATAGACCGTCTGCACATGAAGATCGAGCACGTCCTCAGGAGTTGCAGGGGCCAGTGGCTGAGTCTCACCCAGCGTGCTCGGGACGCGTTGCGCTGGGGAGCCGTCTGCATTGATGGCCTCGAGGTCGCCCTGCGGGACCCAGGCGCCATCAGGCAGGAAGTAGCCCTGCGCTGTCATTCCGGAGCGCAGCAGCATCGAGCCATCGTCGAGAAGGGACGCCCTGCTGCATGGCTGACCGCTCTCGTCGAGGGCGATACGGCGGCGCTTGCCATAGAGCGCTGCCCGGTCCACCGGCTTGAACGTGAAGACGGCCTCGTCGCCGCCGAGTGCGACGTTAATCGTCGATGCCATGCAAGACCCCCGTTGTTCCCCCGTAGTGCGTCGCGATCCTAGGGTCGCTGTTCACCCATTCGAAGAACTGTCCGAAATGACTTATTTGACCGATTCAAGCCATTGGCGCACCGCGACCGTCGCCATGACGTCATCCGTGTTGTAGTTGAGGAGGCGTTGGCGGGCGGCCCCGCGAATGTCGGAGTCAGTGGCGTGACGCGCCTCTTCGATCCAGTCGAGAGACTGTTCGCCACCAGGATCGTCGGCCTGCCATTCGAAACCGGCTGCCTGAGCTACCTCCTTGAGGCCCAGCCCGCGCAAGCCGATGAAGCCGGCCTTGACGATAGGCAGGAGATCCACGAAGCACTCCGACGTGAACCCCTCCCACCATTCCTCCGACGGCCACGGGAGAGGACCCCCGCGCCTGATGAGGCTGCGCACCATGGAGATCTCGGGATGGCTGTAGTGATACACGCGGAAGCTCTGCCCAGATGACTCAGCCTCCTTCCTCAACGAGACAAGTCTGGCGATCGCGTCCGAAGCGAGGTCGGCTTCGCCGCCTTCGTCCAATGGCTCCCAGGAGTATACCGACTCCACGCGATGCCCGTCCCTGTCGGTGACCAATAGGCCCCAGAGGTAGATGCGACCGTCGGCGTCCCATTCGAGGTCGAAGTCCACCTCCACATCGGCACGGGGCACCTCGGGGGGCGGTCCGCCTGTGGTTCGCACTCGCTCGCCGGCGATGCTCATCTGCGCCCGCGTGACTGCGTCCTCGAGGCGGCTTTGTGCGCGGGATTGCTTGATGTCCAGCTCGGGCCAGTAGCCCGCGAGCCGGGGATCATTGAGCGTGAGGCCGGCGAGATCCTCGACGGTCACCACGCCGATGCTGAGCAGCGAGTTCCACTCTCGCAGGCTCAGGCGGCCCGAGACGATGTGTACGGAAGGCTCTAACTCCCCGACCTGCTCGAGGCACACGTCGTGCCATGGGCAGGAGTCGCACTC
>JBJTBB010000046.1:0-10314 GCA_046091125.1 Planctomycetaceae bacterium | reverse complement strand
ATCGCCTCCCACGGTCCCGAGGAGATGGATTCGACCCTTGAGTCCGAGTTCATCGATGAGCCGTCGAATGGGCTCCCGCTCCGGTCCTTCGCCGGCGATCAGGAGATCGACGTGGTCGTCGGTCAAGATCGTGAACGCCTGAGCGAGCAGATCGAATCCCTTGTGCGGAACGAGGCTTCCGATTCCAAGCACGTAAGGCCTCGGATGGGTAAAGGGATCGGCCGCTGTGAAGGAGGCGAGATCCACGCCGTTGTGGATCGTGTGGATTCGTTCCGCGGGAACACCGAGATCGAAAACGACTTCGTGCATGAATCGTCCCTGGGCGATCACACCGTCGGCCGCCCGCAATGCGGCGAGCATCCGTGACTCGAGCCATCGGGAGGATCGGACCACGTCGCCTGGAAGTACGTCGGCGCCGTGCGGGCGCACCACGTATGGCAGTCCCGTGAAGCGGCGAAGCGAGCGGGCGACGTGGGCGGGCGGATAGGCGGAGTGGCAGTGCACGAGGTCGAAGCGGTGCCGGTGGTGCAGTCGCATAAGCCTCGGCAGCAGGAGTCGCGTGCCGATCCGCTTCGATCGCAGTTTCCGGTGACGGACCATCCGGTAGGGAAAGCGGTCGTCATTCCAAGTGCTTCGCGGCGTCGGGGCCACCACCACCGGATGGTGCCCCAGCAACAGCAGATTCCTAGCCAGGGCGTCGAGAACTGTCTGGGCCCCGCCTGTAACCGGCAGTGCCACGTCGGCGAGTAGGCAGATCGAGAGCCCTCGGCACCCGTCGGAGAATGTGGTGGGTGCAGAGTCGGAATCTTCAGGAATGCTCGCCATCCGCAGGACTCTCCCCGATCCGGTTTGAAGGCGTTTGCCCGCCCCGCTGTGGTCTGTAGGATTGTCGCGGGGCTGTAGCTCAGTCGGTAGAGCAGCGGACTTTTAATCCGTCGGTCCAGGGTTCGAGTCCCTGCGGCCCCAGTTTCCCGTCACGGAGCGGGTTGCCCATCACGATGGGTTTGGACTGGAGCAGGGTCGTCTCGGTGGGGTGGTCGATCGTTCCGTTCGAAACCGTACCATTCCCGAAGCCATGGGTGGCACATGCCCCGGTTGGTCCTCGACTCAACGGCCGTTGGCGCCACGGGCGTGGGGGGGCGCAGACGGCTCTCCTTCCGCATCGCGGGGCAGGACCTTCCGGAGTCGATCTGGGTCGAGGTCGCCGAACGCGACGCCGACCTGCTCGCAGAAGATGGTGACTGGGCCTTGGTGGCGATGCTCTATCCGGCCATGCGGATGGGGATGGATCTGCATGTCGATGCACCGGTCAGTCCCAGACTCCTGGATGCCCTGACACGGGACCTGCAGCCGTTTCTTTCGGTGTACGAGCCTCGGCTCCGGCCCATCGCGGTGACCGCCTCCGCCACAAGTGTTGACGCATCGCACGGAACGCTCACCGCAACGGGCTTCTCAGCAGGGATCGACTCCTTCGCGACACTCGCCCGCTACCGCTTCGGAGACGTCCATCCGAGCCTCAGACTGAAGGCCCTTACGGTCTTCGACGTCGGGGCCTTCGGCAGGTGCAGCGAACCCCTTCTTTTCAAAGGCGGTTTCGAGAGCCGAGACCTTCGCCGCTGCCCATGGAATGCGGGCGATCGGTGTCGCGACGAACCTCGACGCGGTCTACCGCGCTTCGCCCGTCGGCCGCCCAGGATTCGAGCGGACGAACACTCTCCGCAACGCCGCTGCCGCGCTCTTGCTGCAAAAGGGTGTCGGTCGCTATTACATCTCTTCGACCTTTGCTCCCGCCGAGATCGGAGTGAGGCCTTCCTATAATTCGGCCTATCTCGACCCGATCCTGCTCCCGCTTATTTCGACCGGACTGCTCACCTTCGTCTCGTCATGCTGCGGCCTGACGAGGGTCGAGAAGACGCGACTGGTGGCGTCGCTCGGTGAGGCCCGCCCACTCCTCGATGTCTGCACGAGGGCCTGGAAACGTGCCGACGACTGGCCGCTCAATTGTTCGCGCTGCAGCAAGTGCATCCGCACGATGTTCACGCTCGAGCCCGTCGGCCGACTCGAGGACTTCGCGGCCGTCTTCGACCTCGGAATGTTTCGGAAGCATCGCGAGCGAATGCTCGCGGAACTTCATGGATCGGCTGCCGGTGGCAACTCGTTGGACGCCGAGGTGGCTGCCCTGAGGGGAGCCTCGCCGAGCGGCCGGTATGCCGAGGGAATACTCGGCCGGCTGGGTCACTTTCTCGCGACGCGGATCTTCAGGAACCCACCGAACGCTTGAGCGATGCGAGCAGTTCAGGAATGTGCGGCGCGGCCATATAGACGCGGGCCGCCACGATCGATCGCGGAAAGAGCCCTGCGACGAAGTCGATGCAGAACTCACTGCCCGAGAACGTGATCGAGGCGAGGTTCGCGTAGACGCCGGAGAGCGTCTCATCGGAGGCCTTGATGGTCTCGTACACCTCTGCGATCGGCCGCGGGGCCGGCTGCGGCGGTGCCTGTGGCGGCTGCGGCGATTGCGGAGTCTGAGGCACCTGTCCGGTGGTCTTCTGGGCGTTGGCTGGATCGCGCGGCAGGCCGCCGAATCGCTGCGCATACTTCCCGAGACTCTCGTCGAGGGCTGCGACGAGCCGCTTCGCGACACCCGGCGGCAGGATGACACGCGCGGCGAGTCGGGGTGGGTGACCGAGCCCCAGAACAAAATCGATCCAGATCTCCTCCGCGCCACCGAGAACGATCGCATCGGTCGCGAATACCCCTCGACCGACCTCCTCGGGAACACGGGCGGACGCCATCGAGTGCTCGATGCGTTGAAGTCCCGGCGGGTTGGTCCCGCCGTCGGAACTCTGCTGTGGGGTCTGCGAATCGTCGAAGGCGTCCTCGGGCATGCTGCGTCACGCTCTTCAGCGGAATCCCTCGTGGCAGGCGTTGCAGGATTTTCTCAGTTCCCCGAGCGCCGAACTCGCCGAGGCGTGGTCGCCTGACTTGGCGGCCACCTTGAGTCTCTTGCCGGCGCTGGTCATGGTTTCGGCGAACTTGAGGTAGTCATCGTCATCCGAATAGTCCGGATCGTTGTTGAAGAGCGTCTTGCCCATCATGATGACGAGATCGGCCGCCTGGTCCACCTTCGAGGTTGCCGAGGCGAATGTCTTGTCGGACGACACGGAATCTCCGAGCGACTTCTCGGCCGCTTCGAGCTTTTTCATCATGTCGCGCCGATCGAAATCCCCATGGGCCTCGTCGCTCATCTCCTCGTCGGTCTTGGGCTGGTCGATGACGGCTGGTGCTACCGACACGAACAATTCCTCGCGATTTCCCACCAACAGCGAGAAGGCGTCGTCCTCGAATGTTCGGAGTGTGAGAACATCCCACGAGGCCGGCGGCCGGGCCCGTTTGAGCGGCTGTGAAGGTCGTGCAGCGAGGCAGCAAACGGTGAGGATGACGACCAGAAACGGCATCAATCGATGCATGATGAGGTCTCCGTGCGAATCGCGAAGATCGTCCGACCTTCCTTCACCACAGTCTATCGGACAGACGGGGCGGACACACGAGACCCATTCGTCGATTGGCCGGGTGTGGGCTGGCCTGGTGTGGGATGCTTTAGAAGGTGGACGATGCCGCGATCAGAGGATGGCAATTGCCTTCGAACGGTCAACGGGTTCCCGATGCGAAGGGCCAGTTGTCGATCGCGGCCGAGCCGGCACCGTCCCGTGACGTGAGGAAGAGTCGGTAGGCCCCTGGCTGCGTCGGGACGCGCACGGTGGCGATCGCGGTGCCGTCAGGGGCGGCATGCGTCGATTCGATGGCCCCCTCGATCACTTCCGGTCGCTCCTCCGCGTCGCCACCGACCCGACGGTCGGTGCTCTCACGTGCGACCTCCCAGTCGAAGGCCAGCGGCCGGTCCTCGGGATCGCGATAGCGCACACGCACCTGCACAATCGAACCCGGTTCGAGCCTGCGCCCCACCAGAGGTACGTCAGCCTCCTGCAGCACCGGCGCACGGTCGGCCGGCCAGCGACCTGTCCAGGCGCGCGCCATCGCGTCAACCCGCGGAGTCTTCTCTCCGCTCTCGAGAAACATGCCGAACCAGCTCCGCGTCGCCTCCTGTTTTTGCCCCCAGAGAAAGCAGTAGCTGCCGAGGCATCTGCCTGCATCCTCCATGATCGACTGATGCGCGACGTACGACAGCCCCGCCTTTTCCCGGCTCGACGGCTCGATGGGTGCATTCCATTCGGTCTGCTGCGACTCCCAAGGACCGGGCAGGCCGAATTCGGTGATGCAGTAGGGTTTCGCCCAGCCGGCGCCTCGCAGGATCCCGCCGATGCCCGCGGCTCCGGAGTACGCGTTGACACCCAGAATGTCGATGGCGGGGGCGTGTTCGCGAATAGCGGCCAGCTTGCGATCGTTGACGTTGGCCACGACCGTCATCACCGGGTGAGAAGGATCGGCTTCCTTCACGAGAACGGCGAGCCTGCCGACCTCTCGCCAGATGCGCGGATCATCCCCGACGCCCTCCGGTCCCTCCATCTCGTTGCCGAGACCCCACAGCAGCACAGCCGGATGGCCGGCGAGCCGCTGCACTGCCGCGAGCACCTCCTCGCGCTGCCGTGCGAGCTGGCGATCGTCGGAATAATCGAAGCCGTGCCGCTCGTGTCCCAGCCAGAGTCCGACGGTGACCGCGAGGCCTCGGGCATGGGCACGGTCCAGGAGCGAGCGTCCCTTGGCTGGTGTCGCGTCGGGTCCTTCATGCCGCGACGATTCGGCCTGCTCGGCGGCATCGGCCGACCAGGTGGGAATCGAGTTTCCTCCACAGTCTGCCAGCACATCGAGGTGGTCCCCACCGCCGGCACCGCGGATCACGAAGGGCTCGCCGTTTCGCAGGAGACGATACACACCCCCTTCCGACCGCTCGATCGACACGTCCGCGGTGAATGCGAACGGGCAGTGCAGCCCTGCCGTTACGATCGCGATGACCGTGAGGATCGCCTGGATCGCGATGTGTCCTGTCACGGCTTGTCGTCCAGCAAAGCGTCGAACTGCAGTTGTTTCACTCGGCCTGCGGCCGCCTCCGCCGGGTGCCAGAACCATCCCTTGGGATCCCAACATTGGGCGAACCCGAGGGTGGAGGCGAGCTTCTTGTATGCAGCGAGAGCCTCGGGCTGACGACCTCGTTTCTCGTGAACCTGCCCCTCGATGAAAAGGCAGGTGCCGACGTCATTGAGGGCCCAGGCGTCGTGACCCTTTTCCTTCGGTAGAAAGTCGGACAAGGAAGCCTGTTGTTCGATCGATTTCTTTTCGTAGAGCTCACGGCACTTGCCGGTGAACACCAGAGCGCGGTCGAAGTCCCCCTTCCCGAGCGATTCCCATGCCTTTGCCGTGAGCGTGGCGGAACTGAAGTCGCCGAAGTCCTCTGCCGCCGAGAGTCCGGTTCCAAGCGTCATCGCCGCCGCGGTCAGGCATGCGACGACGCCTGGTCGAAGCCGGGTGGCGACGAAATACCCAGAAGCCCTCGAAATCGGCATGTCTCCCGCCGAATCACCTGATGGATCAGTCTCGATACCCGTTCGGGCGGACGGTGCAACCGCGCGCCGCGGTACCATGAATATACCGAGACTCCGACCCTGTCATCCGGGTGACAGGTCCGTCGTCGTGCGACGAACGGACCGCCATGTGAGAAGGTTCGAATGCGAGGAGGATGAAGATGCACACCCGCGCACTGACTTTTTTATGGAGACACATGTGGCTTGCTTCACTGCGATCGGTCCCGGTCGTCTCGATCGCCGTCATGGCGGCGGTGAACGCCGCCGACGTAGTGCCGGCGAAGCCGCTGGGAGTGGAGGAGGTGGCGCGACGCGTACGCGACTCGATCGTCACGATCCGTCACACGGGTCGCTCCGGGAAGGCCGAGGGCCTCGGTCCGGGTTTCGTCGTATCCGCTGACGGTCTCGTGGCCACGAACCTCCACGTCATCGGCGAAGCCAGGCCGGTCAGTGTGCAGCTGGCCGACGGGCGGCGATTCAACGTCACGGAGGTGCACGCTTCCGAACGCTCGGCGGACCTGGCGGTCGTACGGATCGCGGCGGATGGGCTCGTGCCGCTTCCCATCGGCGATCCCACCTCGCTCGTCGACGGGCAGGAGGTGGTGGCGATCGGTCATCCGCTGGGGCTCGAGCGGACCGTCGTTGCGGGCCGCGTATCGGGCCGTCGGAGAATCGATGACCGTGACATGATCCAACTCGCCATCCCCATCGAACAGGGAAACAGTGGCGGGCCGCTATTGGATCTCTTCGGAAACGTGCACGGCGTCCTCACGCTCAAGAGCACCATCGCGGCCAACATTGGCTTCGCGGTCACGATCGACCAGCTCGCGCCCCTCCTCGCAAATCCCAATCCGGTCACCATCGCCCGCTGGATCACCATCGGTGCGCTCGATCCAGCCGAATGGCGGATGGTCGGTGGGGCTGACTGGCGACAGCGGGCTGGAAGGATCAGCGTGCGGGGGGCGGGCGATGCATTCGGTGGCCGGTCGCTGTGCCTCGCGGCCGAGCCCTGCCCAGCCGCGCCATTCGAGGTGGCCGTCTGGGTTCGGTTGAACGACGAGTCGGGAGCCGCAGGGATCGCTTTCGCCGCCGACGGAGGCGATCGTCATTACGGGTTTTACCCCTCGGCCGGAAAGCTGCGGCTCACGCGGTTCGACGGTCCCGACGTCATGAGCTGGCGGATCCTGCACGATGCCGCGAGCCCGGCCTACCGGAAGGACGACTGGAATCACCTCCGCGTGCGTCGTGAGCCGGGGCGGATCCTCTGCTACGTCAACGATTCGCTCTGCGTGGAGTCGTCGGACGACGGTCTTGTACACGGGCAGGTGGGTCTGGCGAAGTTTCGCGACACGGAGGCCGAGTTTCGAGGGTTCGCCATGGGGGCGAGCGTGCCGCGTGCCTCGCCCTCGGACGAGATCATGGGACAGGTGGCCGCGATCCTCGGGGGGGCGGATGGGGAACGTACCGGCGGGTCGGATGTGGCGATTCCGGCTGGCGTGATCGAACGGCTCCTGGAGGTGGGGGAGGGTGAGTCGGCCGTGCTCGCGAGGGCGTCTGCACTGGAGCAGGAGGCAGCCCGCCTTCGGTCGATCGCGACGCAACTCCAGGAGCGGCGGGCGAGCGACGACCTTGCCGTGCTCGGCGCGGGCGAGGACGGCGCGATCGACACGTTTCGTGGGGCGCTGCTCATCGCCCGGCTCGACAATCCCGACCTCGACGCGGCGGGCGTCGATCGCGATCTCGACCGCATCGTCGGCGAGGTGCGGGCGAAGCTGCCTGAGTCGGCAGACGACGTGGCCGTTCTCGATGCGCTCGATGAGACGCTCTTCTCGGAAATGGGTTTTCACGGAAGCCGGGGCGACTATTACAACCGATCGATTAGTTACATCAACGAAGTGCTCGACGACCGAGAGGGGATTCCGATCACTCTTTCGGTCGTCTACATGGCGATCGCCGCGAGGCTGGGAGTGACGGTGGACGGCATCGGGCTGCCGGGCCACTTCGTGGTCCGATACGTCCGGGACGATGGCGAGCCCCGTTGGATCGACGTGTTCGACCGCGCGAAACCGCTCTCTTCAGAGGACCTCGCCGGGCTCGTTCGCGATGCTGCGGGAGAGGAGCTCTCCGAGCTTCACCTGGCCGTGGCGCCTCCCCGGGCCATCCTCGTGCGCATGCTGAACAACCTGCTTTCAATCGCAAGCCGCGAGGAAGACACGCCGTCGATGCTCCGCTACCTCGATGCGATCCTGGCGGTCGATCCGGATGCGGTCCGCGAGCGGGTGATGCACATGATCGTGGCCAGTCGTGCCGGTCGGAAAGACAAGGCGTCCGCGAGCGGCCGCTGGCTGCTCGAGCACGCGCCCGAGGGGATCGATCTCGACAAGGTGCGAGAGCTGGTGGAGTCGGCCGAAAGACGCTGAGGCGGTCCGGCGGACCTCCGAGGGGTCAAGGGCGTTCGAGGATCGCGTAGAGGGAGTCGGAGAGCGGCCAGCGGTCGGCCAGGTTCATCCGCTCGACGGTAAGTCCGGCGCGGGCCGCCATCTCGGCGAGCGTCGCGGGTGTGAAGTAGTTGACGTGGTCCGGCCAGCGGTAGCCGCACCAGCGTCTCCCTCGCAGCCGCCTTCCGAAGCATTCGAAATTCGGCACCTTCACGAGCACCCTTCCCGCCGGCACGAGTGCGGATCGGCATCCTCGAAGAAGGTCGAGCGGTCGCAGTTCGTGTTCGAGCACGCAGGAGAGCACAACGAGGTGGACACTCGACGCCTCCATCGCACCGAGTGCCTCGGCACCCGCGGTCTGCAGGCACCGGCCGCCGTGCTCCGCGAGAAAGGCATGTGCTTGCTTCGCCAAGTCGGTGGAGATCTCGATCCCCATCGGAACGACCCGGCAAGCCACGTCCCGTGGCAGGCTCCTGAGAAGACGGCTGAGGAGCTTCCCTGCCGCACAGCCGACGTCCACGAGCCGAAAAGGGTCGGCATCGTTCTCCATGATGACGCGTCGTGCGATGGAGACCACACGGTCGCGTTTGAGGAAATGATGTCGCACATGTTTGTAGACGCCGCTGGCGGCTGTGAGGGCCGGCTCCTCCTCGCGACGGCGAACCCGCTCGGCCTGGAAGGTCTCCTGCCACGCGAAGGCCTCGCGATAGGTACTCTGGTCGGGGGGGTTGGCGAGAAATACGAAGCCCGTCTCGCGACAGCGTCGCAGCATCCAGGGGGCTGGTGCGTCGGTGAGCGGATCTGTTTCTGTAGATCGCTCCGCAAGCGGACAAGGGCGATGGGCACCCGTCTGCCCGCCGACCGCCGCGTTGGGCATCGGCATGGTTCTTCCTCGAGTGAACGTTTCACGTTGACGAGGTGAGACCGTAGCGGGGCCTGCCGGGTGCAGAAAGGCCAAACCCAGGGCCGTCTTTGGGACGGTTGATGTCCAATCGGTCCCTCAGGCGGGCGTGATCCAGCGATAGGCCTGCCGGCTCGTCTCGCCGAAAAACCATTTCGCCGCGTCCAGCCCTTTCCCGCCGATGAACGGTCGGACGACCGCCATGATGTCGGCGTAGGTCCCGGCTCGATCCGAGACAGGCCAGTTGCTGCCGAACATCAGCCGCTTCGGCCCGAACGCCTTCCAGACGACATCCAGCCACGGCTCGTAGAATCCGGGCTGCATGGGACCGGCTGGTGTTCCGGCCGCATGGGCGGCCAGTTCCACCATCGCCGACACCTTCAGGAACACGTTGGCATGCCCAGCCGCTCGCCCGAGGGCGTCGATCCATCCAGGCTCGGGACCCGAGTCGTTGAATCGTCCGCCGCCCATGTGGTCGATCACGATTCTGAGCGATGAAAACGCCGGAGCCAGCTTCTCAACCGCCTCGAAGACCGCTCCGTGATTGACGTCGATCGCGAGATCCTTGTCGGCGAGGCTGCCCAGATCACGGCGGTATGCGGCGTCTTCGATTCCCTCTCGCAGCCGATCACCGTTGACCCGCACGCCACGGTAGCGAGGGTCTCGTGCGAAGCGTGTGATCAGATCGCCACAGCCGTCTTCGCCCAGAGGAAGGTTGCCCACGACTCCCACCACTCCGAGCATTCCAGGGAGGCGGGCCGATTCGTGGCGTGTCGCGAGATCGAGCAGCCACTGGTTGTCTTCCACCCACGAACTTGCCTCGACGACCACGGTGCCCTTCACGCCGAGCGGTCGGACCAGCCGCTGCCACTCGTCCGGAACGACCGTGCGATAGAGCGTGGCATCGCCAGGCGCCGGCCAGGGCACTCCTTCCCGTCGCGAGGGGTCGTAGAAGTGCGTATGGGTGTCGATCACGACATCCGGCAGGCCCCGCGGCGCTGCGTCGGCCGCGTCGGCTGCGAGGAGGCGCGACGCTCCCGCATGCATGACGGCCGAGGCGGTGGTCAGGCTCGCCACGCCGATCATCCGACGACGGCTCATCGATTCAAGACGTTCCATGGAACCTCCCACGGCCTGAGGCGACTGGTCGACCGATCCATCGGCCCTGAAGCCTGAAGCGGGAAGACGCTCATTGCAAGCGTCGGTCGAAGGGCGGTGAAAACACGGCGTTAACCGGCCCTCGACGGCGGCCGCGATCGCCTCAGGCCGACTTGCGGCGCCACTGCTCGTTCACGGCGCGAATCGAAAAGCGGTGCAGGGGCCGCTGGAACTCATGGACGAACTTCTCCACGATGTTCATCCGCTTGTTCTGGATCACGCTTCCACCAAGCTGACCGCCGAGTTCCCGGATCACGACCGGTCGCGTCGTGAGCAC
>JBJTBB010000045.1:0-5250 GCA_046091125.1 Planctomycetaceae bacterium | reverse complement strand
GGCGGGGGATCGGCCGGTATTCCGCCCGTGTCGCATCGAAGACGCCGCCGCATCGGTCGCCGTCGAGGTCGGCCCGGTGCGGAAAGAGGATCCGAGTCGACGAGCGGTGCCGCTCGCTTGGACGGGTTCCTCCGACATGGTGGGACTGGCCGTCGCCGACGGTCTGATCCATCTGCCCGCGGGCAGCGCGCCGATGGCGCCCGGCCAAACGGTCGAGGTCGTCAAGCTGCGAGAGGCTGCCGAGGAGTCGCCGCGATGATGTTCGCGTGCCGTCGTTTGCAGGGATCTGAATTCCCCGAATAACGAGGGTTGCCGGGTGTCATTTCCTGACAAGGCCGAGCGAGCGGAGTTTTCCGAGGCACTCGTCCCGTTCGCGGCAACGCTCGAGCCCCCGCCATGATGGATCCTGGGCGGCGAGGAATGCGGCCTCATCAGCGGGTAGGCCATCGACCGCCAGTCGCTCGATCACGGCACGGTCCAGTCGCGTGAGACGCATGGCCTCCACTCGGTAGTCGAGAAACGCCTCCCACGTCAGCGGGAACAGCGGACGCACGATCTCGTGACCGATCGTTTCCGCATAGCGCCGAATCTCGAGCTGCGCGTGCGCATCCATCCGCAGGGCGAGAAAATGGAGCAGGTTGTGCAGGTCGATCTTCCAGTAGGCCTCGGTGTACGTCGAGAGAGGCAGATCCTTACGGGCCTGTTCCCTCGCGACTCCAGCGGCCAGCCGCTCCTCGTAAATCCGTCGCGCATGGCTCTGCAGTTCCGTTTCATGGCGGGTGAGCACATGCCCTTCGGGGCGGGCAAGCAGCCCGTCGGAGCCCTGCCGATTCCCGGCAGTCTGGAGGCGCCAGTCGGCATCGTCCGTGGTCTGCATGGCGTCGATCGCCAGCGAGTAACGGGTCGAATACTCGTTGACGCTTGCCGTACGATGTCGAATCCATTGCCGCCAACAGTCCATCGGAACCCGCACGACGAACTTCAATTCCGCCATCTCGAAGGGTGTGGTGTGGGCGTGCCGCATCAGGTAGCGGACCAGCTGACGGTCATCGCTCACCTTCCTCGTCCCTTCGCCGTAACTGACGCGGGCAGCCTGCACGACGGACGAGTCGTCTCCCATCACATCGACGAGCGCCACGAACCCGTCATCGAGCACCTGAAATTTTCGCCAGCGAAGCGACTCGACGAGCGAGGAGCGGGGGTCGGATGACGATTCGGCATGCATGCGAATGTTCGGTCGAGGTTGGCTATCTGGCTTTTGACCGCAGTTCCTGGACGAGGGTCGCCAGCTGTTGGGGGTCGTCCGACGCCCTCAGTTGGGCGCCCCGGGACTGTGGCACACCGAGTTTTTCGAGCGCCGAGGTGACGCTCCCCCACAGCTTCTCCCTCTTTTTGCCCTCTGCCAAGTAGAGATCGGTCACCCGCTCGCCGAGACGCTGCAACAAAGCGGTGTCGAGGTGTTCGTAATACCGCTGCACCACCTTTTGCTGGTATTTGGTCAGTTCGGCCACGCGAGCGCTCCATCAGGGCTGTCCGCCCGTGAGCCAATTCCCCCGGGCATCGGCTGGAAGGTTTCCCTGCCGACGAGTAGAGTATCGTCGTTTTACGCGATGCCGGCGAGGATTTTCATGCCCACCATTACCTTCGTGAACGAAAAAAAGGAGATCCAGGTACCGGCAGGAGCGAATCTACGGGCCGAAGCGATTCGGTCTGGAATCGGCATCTATCCGGGTGTCGCACGGATCGCGAATTGCCATGGACTGGGGACTTGTGGGACATGCGGTGTGCTCGTCACGAAGGGCATGGAAAACACGAGCCGCAGGGGGTTCCTCGAATCGGCAAGACTCAGTGCATCGCTGGCCTACATCGGCAACGAGGATACGATGCGGCTGTCCTGTCAGACGCGGGTCAACGGCGACATCACGGTCGTATCCAAGCCACCGATGAATCTCTTCGGTGAGACTTTCTTCAGCTGATCGGCGGAGTCGTGCCGCCCATCGCGGCCCCGATGCCATGAAACAGGTGATCGCGGTCGTGCGGCCTTTTCTGGCGGAACGGGTCATCGACGCGCTCAATCGGGCACCGTTGGAAGCCTGCACCGTCCGCGAGGTGAGAGGGTACGGGCGTCAGAAGAGCTACCTCGATCAATACGGTGAAAGTGACTACGCGTTGGCGTTCATTCCGAAGGTCGAGATTCATTGCTGGGTTGAGGATTCCCGGGTGGCCGAGGTGGTGGAGCGGATCGAAGCGGCCGCCCACGGTGGCCGCATGGGGGATGGAAAGATATTCGTTTTGCCGGCGGTCGATGGGCTCAAGGTTCCACCGGGTGATCCAGCAGGTCTCCAGCGGTCCCGATCGACCTGAAGCACTGTTTTGCCGGTGTTCGTATCGTTTGCTCCGACACCCGATCGCGGCCATACTCTGTCGGTCACGGAGGGTGGCGTCCGCCAGGGTTGGCCTCCGGTGTCGACAGTAGTCGTCCAGAGTCCGCTCGGGTCCCTCCATCCCGCAACAGCCATGCTCCACGACCGATTTGGCGGCGTCCTGCAGTTTCGCCTCCTGCCAGTTTTCTTGCTCTTGGCCATCACCCCGAACGGCGAAGCCGACTCGTTCACAGGACTCGAGCCACTGGCCGCGAAGTGGTCGGATGACGCCGTCGCCGAGGTCGGTAGCCCTCCGGTGTCGGATGTCGACTCTGTGACGATGCTGCGAACATCGCTCGGTTCGCTCGAGAAACTTCTCGATCGCAGTGCGAGTGGCCCGGCCTGGAAGAGATACCTCGACTGGCCGGCACTCGAACAACTTTCCAAGAGCCAACCGATCGATCTCCAAAACTCCAAGCGATTCGAGCAGCTGTTCGCTGCCGGGCACGATGGTCTGCAGATGAGGGAATTCGCGGACGTCCATCGGGCACTCCGTCGAGTCGTGGCGCTGCGTGAGCGGGACCAAACCCAGTCCTTCACCGCCGACATACGGAAGCTCAAGGAAATCCTGGCGGCGAAAGACAACGTCGGGAAGCCGTCACGGCTACGGGAGGTCGGGCCTCTCCTCGAACGCCTGCCCGATGCAGGTGTGGCCTCTGCCGCCGTATCCGCGACGCGGGATCGACTCTGGCAATCCAATGTCTTGCTGGATGTCGAGGAGCGACTCATGGCCGATGCGAGTCGTCCGGTGGACGAGACGGCGCCGGTGGACGAGGTGATCCTAGGAGTCCGCAATCGTGGCATGGGAACGACTACCGGAGCCGTGCGGGTTGACTTCGTGCCCGCATCCGCGACCGCGGCATTCGACCTCGTGTTCGAGGCGGTGAATCAATCACGAACTCGTGGAGGCCAGCGGGGCGTGACCGTGTGCACGAGTGGAACGACGGCACTCTTCGCGAAGAGACGCGTGATCGTGGACGCCCGTGTCGTGACCGGGCTCCCGGTATTCGCCCACGCGGATACCGATACGCAAACGGAGGGCATCGGTGTTTCCCGCCACATTGGACGGAGCATCATTCGTCGCATCGCGGGCAACCGAGCGAACCAGATGCGACCGCGGGCCGAGCAGATTTCAGCCGGGCGGTCTCGTGATCGATTGGCAGGGCGATTCGGACGCGAAACGGACCGGTCGATCGGGAGTGTTACCGGCGACCTCGAGAATCGGCTCTGGCGGCCGCTCACCGAACTCGGGCTCTATCCCGCGCGGATGGAGATGTCGACGTCCGACACCACCCTCGAGGTCAAGGCGCTCGAGGCGCTTTCGGATCAGATCGGTGCGTCGACGCCGCCCCCCGCGAACGATCCCGACGCGGTCCTGTCGGCTCGGGTGCATTCGACGGCCCTCGAGAATGCGGCCACGATCAGATTCAGCGGTCGACGAATGATGCGAGAAGACGTCGAGAATTTCTTCGCCGAGCGTGACCTGGATGTCCCGGAAGCACTGAGGGAACTTCCACGCGACGGTGACGATGCGGCGGGGGATGGGGATGACGAAGGGCCAAGGCAGGATGATGGCGAGAAGTCCGACGATGATCGGTCGAAGATGAAGAACCGTCCATGGGCGGCCACGTTCGAGAGAGATCGTCCGATCGAGATCGTCACCGAAAATGATCTGATCACGGTCCGGCTGCGTTTCAGTGACATGCAATCGGGGGACAACGCGATCGGTCCCATGGAGGTCGCCGTCTCGTACCGTGTGGAGCGGGATGCATCGGGGGCCCGGATGGTGCGAACAGACAAGACACTCAACGACATCCTCGTGGCGCCCCCCGGAGGGCAGTGGAGCGGCCAGGATGGGCCGTCGCCGCGAGAGCGGGTCATACGGCTGCGACTTCGGCGGCGGATCGACAGGGCACTGCCAAGGGTGATCGACGAACCCCTCGAACTTTCTGGATCGCTCGCATCCGCGGGGCCATTGCCCCTCGAGCACATGGCCGTGACCGAGGATGGCTGGATCGCCATCGGATGGCGGTCGAAGGACCGCCCTATCCCGGGCGAGGTCATCCCGGCAGGCGAGCCCACCCCTGCGGTGGCCAGGATCGAGTGACCTTCTACGGCGGATGTGATCGCAGCTCGGGAAGCGGTCGGTTCGGGCTTCGAAGGGGCGTTACTTCGCGGAGATCGTCTCGCGAGCGATCGTTGTGGGCGCGATCGGCTCGAATGGCCTGACCCAGATCGATCGAAACTGCACGGGATTGCCGTGATCCTGCAGCATCACGGGCAGTGCGTCGGGGTGTTTCGCGTATCGCGGAGGCATGTGCCATGCGGTCGGACCCTTGACCACTGTGTCGATATGGATGGCCACACCGTTGTGGAGCACGCTGACGCGGGCCGGGCTGATGAGCGAACCGTCCGATTCAAATCGGGGTCTCGTGAAAAGGATGTCGAACGTCTGCCATTCACCGGGGCGTCGGCAGGCGTTGACGGCGGGAGGCTGCTGCTTGTACAGGGCGCCGCACTGGCCGTCGGGGTAGGTGAGGGGCGCGTCCGTGCCGTCCTCGTAGGAGTCGAGCACTTGGATTTCGTAGAGTCCCATAAGGAAGACGCCCGAATTGCCGCGTCCCTGACCACGACCCACGGCCGGAGCAGGGGTACGGAATTCGACGTGCAGATGGCAGTCGCCGAAGCCCTGCTTCGAACGGATCGGCTTGCTGCCGACGGTGGCGACGCCGTCGGCCACGCTCCAGCCTTGGCCGTCTTCCCAGGCATCGAGAGTCGTTCCGTCGAACAGGAGCACCGCGTCCGAGGGGATCGGTGAGGCTGAAGA
>JBJTBB010000044.1:0-2987 GCA_046091125.1 Planctomycetaceae bacterium | reverse complement strand
CCGTGGAGTAGTCGGGCCGCATCACGGCCGCGGCGGTGCCCACGCCTCCCGCCAGCAGCCCGACACCCGCGGTGGCGAGCGTCGGAAGAACCAGTGCGTCGGCGTATCGCTCCGCCTCGGCGGTCGGTGCGATTCGACCTGGTGACCGGCGGGTCGCGAGGTCGAGGAGGTCCCGAAGAGCCGCCATTCGCGTTCGCGATGCAGGTCCATCGGCCAGCAGCTCCGCATGTCCGCCGACGATCAACGCACCCGCCATGAGTCGGTCACCGACGCCGAACGATCGCACACCGGTGCGACCACTCAGCCAGCGATCCTCAACGACACCGTTTCCGTCAATCACAACTCCGTCCACGGCCAGTTCATCCCCCGCCGCGAGCCGGATGCGGTAACCTCGCAGCACCGACGTCGAATCGACCACAAAGGCTCCATCCGTCGTGAGCACCTCTGTCAACCGAGGCAGAGCCGTCGCCTCCTCAAGGAGAAGGCCTCGCTCGGCCTCGATCTCCCGGCGGTGTCGACGCCGCCAGAAATCGAACGACCACGCCATGAGTCCCGATGCCAGAAACTGCCCCGTCGCTAGCGTGCACACGATGATCGCTGACGCGAGCGTGGCCATGCCGGGACGACGTCTCAGGATCTCCCGCACAGCCATTCCCAGTGTCGACAGGTTCGTGCCGACGAGCATGACAGCGCTGGCGGGGGCGAGAATCGGAATCATCAGATCCGAGGCTGCGGCCATGGCCAGCGACGCCGATGACACGGCCATCAGTTGCGATCGTTTGGCCGCCACATCGGAGCCCTCGTCAACGGCTCGCTGGAGGATCGAAACGAGTGCGACTGCATCCAGCCGTCCGACATCGAAGCGCACCAGAAGTTCGTGCGTCCAAATCGTGAGCCTTGCCTCCAGCACACCTGGCACCCCCTGAACGAATCGTTCCAAGCGCACGGCCGCGAGACGATCTGTCCGCAGCAGAGGATGCTGCAGTCGCAAGGCGTCGGGGGCGTCAGCGCTGACTCGCCAGGTCGTCAGGACCTGACCAATTCGTGCGACGCGTGCGTGGCGGGCGAGACAGGCATCCGCCGGAATCTCCGGCGCCGCGATTCCACACGTCGGCCGTCCCCTGATCGCCGACGCGAGTGAGACAACCGCCGCGGGAAGCGGGGCGTTTTGGGGCGACAGACGGATGACCACGGCTCCACGATCCGCCTCGATCTCAACCCATTCCACCGCGCGGCAACTGAACACTCGCGTGAGGAAGAGTCGCCGTGCATCACGGCCTGCCTCGCCGATCAGCCGCTGACTGAAGAGACGGACGGTTCGGGTCCTCGTGTCGACTCTGACCGCATCGGGTTGCGCCATCATGGTGCGTCGAGCACGGTCGAGGAGGCGACCACCTGAACGAGTTCGGAAAAACGGTGCGGGTTGGTCGCCGGTGGGTGTACCGGCCGAATCGGTTCCGCGAACACCTTGGAGACGGGCGAATCTCCTCCGCTCTCGAAACCGACCGCATCGGGCTCGACCCGTGATGAGGCCGACGCCTCGAGGATGGCGCGCCTGCGGGCCTTTTCGGCGGCGGCTACCCGACGCATCGGCCACAGTCCGTTGGCGAGGGCCGCGACGGCGGTGATGTTGTTGAACACCACGCTCGCCCAGATGCCGAAGCCCATCGTGAAGACTCCGGCCACACACAGCGCATTCGGCACCACGATCATGTGCCAACTGCGGCGGACGTTGCGGGACAGATTGCAGGCGATGTCCCGCAGCTCGCAGAGGTGGGACAGACCCTCGTCGAGGAAGACAATGTGCGCCGTGTCGGTCGCAATCGTCGAGGCCCCCCGGAGCGAGATCGACACGTTGGCCTGCTTGAGGGCGATCGAGTCGTTGATGCCGTCGCCGACGAAGCAGACCTTCCGACCCTCCGCCTGCAATTTTGACACGTAGTCGGCCTTGTCGGCAGGGAGGACTTGCGCGAAATACCGATCCATTCCCAGTTCTTCGGCCAGTCGCCGCGTCGGAGCCTCGTGGTCGCCCGAGATGATCGCGAGGTGCTTGATGCCACGCTTGCGAAGGCCCGCCACGATGTCGGCGACCTCCGGGCGAAGTGCCGCCTTGAGTTCGATCGCCCCACCGAGCCTGTCGTCCACGCCAACGAGGACCATCGTGTTTCCGACGGCATGGGCCTGATCGAGCGCCGACTGGATGGAATCGACGATCTCCAGCCCCTCGGCCTCGAGAAACCGACGACTGCCGACTCGGATCGTTCGTCCGTCCACGACCACGCTGATGCCGAAGCCGACCTTCAGTTCGCTCTCGTCGACCTCTGGAAGTTCCAGTCCCCGGTCAGAAGCGGCGTGCAGGATGGCAACGGCGATCGGATGGTGGAAGGTCTGCTCGGCCGCAGCGGCGAACCGGAGGACCTCATCCCTGCACCAGGGCTGGCAGGCATGGATCTCGCCCACCTCCGGGCGTTCGCGGGTCAGCGTTCCGGTCTTGTCGAACAGCACCGTATCGATCTCGCTCATGAGGTCCAGCGCGCGGCCATCCTTGATGAGGATCCCTCGGGTCGCGCACACAGCGAGCGAGCTGAGCATCGCCAGTGGGGCGGCCATGCGGATTCCGGTGCCAAGGTCGCAGTTGACGATCGCCACGCCGCCCGCAGGTCCCAGCGTGGCACATCCAAGCGCCCCCAGGGCGATCATCGGCGCCGCGGCCTGGTCGGCCAGACGCTCGCCCGCATGCTGCCGGGCGAGCTTGTACCCGGCGGTGTCGGCGAGAATGCGACCGATCTTGGCGCTCGCCGTCTCGGCGCCGCTCGACTCGACCGCGACGAACACTTTGCCTGAAACGAGGACCGTCGACGCGAAGACCCGATCCCCGGGTCCCTTTTCGGCGGGAGTGCTCTCGCCGGTACGTGCATGCTGATCGATCATGGCGTAGCCGTCGGAAACGACTCCGTCGACCGGCATGACATCGCCGGTCTTTACGA
>JBJTBB010000043.1:0-2630 GCA_046091125.1 Planctomycetaceae bacterium | reverse complement strand
TCCGTCGGCGATTCGGATGCCCAGTGTCGTGGATCGACCACCCGTCACCGCAGCCCCACGCTCGTGCCGAAAGACGAAACCAAAACGGCCGGCCACCCGCAAGGAGCGAACGAGGTTTGCGGCTCCGGTCGGCATGGCGGTGAGAACGTGCTCGTCGACTCCGATGTCTTCCCCTCTCACCTCGACGAAGCCCGTCGGAGCGACCGTCGCACTCTGGGAAAGTCCTAAAAATCTGCCTTCGACTCGCACCGGTCGCCCTCCTGCCTGACCGACAAGATGGAGGGTGACCGCATCGCCTTCGAGCGTGACGGTGCCGACGGTGCGATCGAGTCGATACGGAAACCTGTAATGCGTCAGCGACAGATTACGACATCGGATGGAGAGTTCCGGACGCAGAGCACCGGCTGTTCGCTCGAGTCGGGCGTGCAGGTCGACCTCGCCGGAAGGGAGAAGCTTGCGCCACTGATCCGCCGCCAGCGCTGGAAGAAATGGCTCCCAGTGACGACCCACGATCAACTGCTGGACGTCGAGAGCCAACGCGAAGTCGGCATCCGTAGACCATCCCTTCCATTGGCCACTGCCTTCCACGACGGCTGAACCCGACCGTGCGCTCATCGACTCGAGCATGCCCCCGTCGCGATCGGCCCGGAAGATCGCGCGCACGTCGGTAAGGGCAAACGGCAGCGTCGCGTGCTCGTAGCGCCCACCTGCCAGACTGCCGGAGATCGTAAACATCGACGAGGGCAGGTCATCGAGCCGGCCGCTGACCTGCCATTCAAGGTCCGCCCTCCCGTGCAGGCCGCTCGCCCAGGTGGCGACCTGATGCATCGGAAGGACGGGGCGATTTCCCAAGGGCGGGTCAGCCTGCATGTCGGTCGTCCCGAACCGCCCGCACGCCCGGAAGGCGGATGGAAGCACACCGGCCGTGCGCTCAGAGAGTTCGAGCGTGGAGACGCTTCCTGCAACCGCAAACCTTTGGTCGGTCAGGCTGATGCGCCCCGTGAAGGCCACATGTTCGAAGACCTCTCCGGCGGATGTTCCACGAACCCGAACACCGCCGCTCTCAGACTCACGCTCGAGCGTGACATGCAGCCGTCTGAATTGCGTGCGACCAAGTGTCGTCGAGTCCTCGACGAGAAGGGATGCATCCTCGATCGATATCGTTTCGGGGAGCGTTCCCTCTCGTGAATCGGACGGCAGCAGACGGGTTATCGGCCAACTTCCATCGGCCAATCGGATGGCATGCAGTGTGGGTCGTCTGACGCGGATGCCGGTCAGATTCATCCGACCTGCCATGAGGTCGGTGATCCCCGTCGCACAAGCCAGCCTCAACTCCTCGATCCAGAGGATTTGCCGATGTTGGGGTGGAAGATCGGTGGCGGACACGGCGACGCCGCGCAGCACGATCCCCTCGCGTGGCACGAGGGCGGCCGACTGCACACCGACCCGCAGCCCCGGCAATTCCCGTGCGAGTCAGGCCTCGATCTGACGACAAACCTCGTCGTCGATTTGTCTGGAACCGACAGCCACCGCGGCAAGCACACCGGCCAGCGTGAGCGGCACCGACCAGCGAACGATTCCCCAGAGCGTATCGGCGAGCCTGTAACACCCGAACCGCCGGCCGTCGCCGCGGATGCCGGTCGCGGAGCGGTACACACGCGGCGGCCGACCGGGGGTGGGACACTACGAGGATGCGACTGACGAGGTCAAGGGTCCAACAAGTCGCCGCAGTCTGCGTGAACACCCCCTTTTCCGCCGCGCGCTCGAGGATTGTTCGTTCTCACAATCGCCAGGGGTCTCGGCACCCCTTGCGGGTGCCCCAATCCATCAGAAGCCGGCCCCCGACCAGAAGGATGTACCGCGCCATTGCATGGTCCCCACCACAACCGAACAACAACGCCACACAGATTCCCGAGCCACCCATGGGCTCTCGCTGAAGACGCCAAGATCGTTGTCTTTTCGTCATCACGATAGGTGCCGTTCCGCAACGCTGCGCACACGGTTGAGAAGCCGCGCTTGCCAGGGACGTACCCACGATCGCTGAGCCTGCCTCAGGCCGACCGGCGGTCTGAAACGGTCATGAAAGCAGATGGTTTCAACGATAATCTCCGCTTGTTATAGTGGCGTCTCTTTCGGCCGCATCCGCCACGGGGATACAAAGCATGCACGCAGAGACCTCGACCCATGACCTCGGGGGATCCGCCCCGAACGCCCACCGACTCCTCTGGGCAGGATTCATGGCGATCCTTGCCGCCGGGGTGGGCTTCGCGATCCGCGGCGGCATTCTCGACAACTGGGTGGAGCAGTTCGGCTTCACCCAGGAACAGGTCGGCAAGATCACCGGTGCAGGGCTCTCTGGTTTCTGTTTTGGGATCATCATCGGCGGGGTCATCGTCGACAAGATCGGCTACGGCAAGCTCGTTGCACTGGCGCTCGCGGGTCACGTGCTATCAGCCCTCGTGACCTTCAGTGCGTCCGAACCGTCCAACGCCTACCAGCTGCTCTTCTGGGGCTCGTTCATCTTCGCCTTCGCCAACGGCACGCTGGAGGCGGTCGCGATGCCGCTCGGGGCCACCGTGTTGGCGCTCAACAGGAGCCAGATCGTCGACAAGCTACCCCGCTGCTGGGCC
>JBJTBB010000042.1:0-16165 GCA_046091125.1 Planctomycetaceae bacterium | reverse complement strand
TGACGATCAGCCGCGCTTCGACCGCCTGGGGGGTGCATGGTGCCTGCCGACCGCCCATCATTGTGTGCAGGTTCGAAATGCCGGCGATCCAGTCCTGTATCTCGCCGATCCGCCCGGCATCCAGCGGGAGGCGAGGCGCAGCTCGCTGGACCGGATTGCGTCGCTCAATGCCCGTCGGTCGAGCGTGGTCGGTGATCCGGAGATCGCAGCCCGCACCGCGCAGTACGAGATGGCCTTTCGCATGCAGACGAGCGTGCCGTCGCTGGTCGACTTTTCCGACGAACCGTCATACGTGCTCGACGCCTACGGGTCGGACGTGAGGCGGACCGGCAGCTACGCCTTCAACTGCCTGCTTGCCCGACGATTATCGGAGCGCGGTGTGCGGTTCGTGCAACTCTTTCACATGGGATGGGACCATCACGGCGGTCTTCCAGGAGCGATCCGTGGTCAATGCCGTGACACTGATCAGGCCACCGCCGCCCTGCTGGACGATCTCGCGCGGCGAGGGCTCCTGGACGAGACCCTCGTCGTCTGGGGTGGGGAATTCGGTCGCACGATCTACTCGCAGGGCGCGATCACGGCCGAAGCGTATGGTCGTGATCACCATCCCCGCTGCTTCACGACGCTGCTTGCGGGCGCAGGGGTGCAGGGCGGGCTGACCTGGGGGGAGACGGACGACTACTGCTACAACATCACGACCGACGACCGGAAGGTCCACGTCCACGATCTCAACGCCACCATTCTGCACCTGATGGGCATCGACCACCGTCGGCTGACCTTCCCGTACCAGGGGAGGGACTTCCGTCTGACCGACGTTCACGGACGTGTGGTGGAGGGTATTCTTTCCTGAAACAGTGTTCCGTTTCCCGCCGGAGTCTTCGTGATGCGTCCGCTTTCGATCAGTCTCACCGCCACCGTGTTCTCCATGTTCGTCGGCTTCGCATCAGCGGCGGATGATCCGCAATGGCTGTCGATCAAGGGTTCTGATGGCCCTGGAAAAGGCAAGCGGATCGTGCTCGTGAGTGGCGACGAGGAGTACCGCAGTGAGGAGGCCCTGACGCAGCTCGGCAAGATCCTGGCGACGCATCATGGATTCGACTGCACGGTGCTCTACGCCATCGACCGGTCTACAGGAGTGATTGATCCCAACAAAAATGACAACATTCCCGGTCTCGAGAGCCTGCGGACGGCCGATCTGATGGTGATCGCGACACGGTTTCGGAATCTGCCCGACGGACAGATGCAGGAGATCGACGCGTTCCTGCGGGCCGGGAAGCCCGTCATCGTCATGCGCACCGCCACGCATGCGTTCAACGTGCCACGCGACCGTTCCTTCGCCCACTACGGCAACGGCTATGGTGGAGAGAAGAAGGATTGGATCGACGGGTTCGGACGGGCCGTGCTGGGAGAGAAATGGATTTCCCATCATGGCAAGCACGGCAGCGAGAGCACCCGCGGACTCCTTGCCCCGGGAGCAAAGGACCATCCGATCCTTCGGGGCATCGCCGACGGCGAGATCTGGGGGCCGACCGACGTCTATGGCGTGCGACTGCCGCTGCCGGGCGACTCGCAGCCGCTCGTCCTCGGGCAGGTGCTCGCAGGAATGGCCCCGGACTCGCCCCCCGTCGAAGGACAGCAGAACGATCCGATGATGCCGGTGGCCTGGGTGAAGACCTACTCGGTCGAGGGCGGGCCGAAGGGGCGAGTCTTCACCACCACGCTCGGAGCCTCCACGGATCTCGTGGCCGAGGGCACGCGGCGGCTCCTGGTGAATGCGTGCTACTGGGCCGTGGGGCTCGAGGCGTCCATCCCAACGAAGTCGAACGTGTCGAAGGTCGGCACCTTCGAGCCTTCGAAGTTCGGCTTCAACGGTGCGAAGAAGGATCTCAAGCCGGCCGATTATCGGTAGCAGACGCCCCAGTCTCGTGCCGTCGGGGAGCAGTCGCTGGATCGGTGTCGTGGCAACCGCTTGCAGACCATCGATCCGCTGCGGCTCGGACGGCGGGCCATGCCATCGGTTGGGACCGGTCAGCCCTATACTGGCGTCACTTCGAGGGCCTTTCCATGCACGCGAGCAACGGTTCCCTGACGACTCTCATCGAGGCCGCCCGCTATTACGACTACCGCCGTGCCTCCAACCCGCTCGATGACGGCACTCGCAGTCCGATTCCAGCGGTGGAGTGGCCCGCGGACCTGCACGAACGGGGAGGCACCCGCATCGTCCCGCTCGATACGTCGACGGAGCTTGGGTGTGCGGGACCGGCCACGACGCCCGGGCTTCTTGCGAGCTTCGTCCACGTGCGACCCGGTGACGCGATCCTGACGGATGCCGCCGCCACCAGCCAACTCTTTTTCGTGATGCGAGGCTCCGGACGCTCGACGCTCACGGGAAGCGGTGCGACGCTCGCGGGAGCCGCCCCCGCCACGATCCCCTGGTCGGCCGGAGACCTGTTCACGCTGCCTGCCGACTGTCGGGCGATGCACTCGGCGGACGACGATGCCGCACTCTACTGGGTGCACGATGGCCCGCTCTTGTCCTATCTCGGTGCAACGCCCTCCCGACCACTCTTTCCGCCGACGCTCTATCAGCGATCTCGAATCCATGCGGAACTCGATGCAGTGGCGAGTGATCCGGCGAGCCGGCACGCCAATCGGGTCAGCGTGCTGTTGGGTAGCCAGGTATTCCCGTCCACCCTCACGCTCACGCACGTGCTCTGGGCGATGTTCGGCCTTCTGCCGGTGGGGGCCGTCCAGGCGGCCCATCGGCATCAATCGGTGGCCGTGGATCTCGTGGTCGATGCACGCCCCGGCTGCTTCACGCTGGTTGGGGAGTCGCTCGATGCATCGGGCGAGATCGTGAACCCCAGGCGCTTCGACTGGCGGCCCCAGGCGGTCTTCCTGACACCGCCGGGTCTGTGGCACTCGCACCACAACGAGTCTGGGCACCCGGCTCATATCCTTCCTATCCAGGACGCCGGACTTCACACGCACCTCCGCACGCTCGACATCCGATTTTCCCGCCGGCGGGCCGATGGCACGGGCGAAGTCGTGGCAGCCGCGGCAGGATAGGTCGATTTGGATCCATTTCAGTCGACAGTCCGCGTGTGCAGGATTACCTGGCTCCCCTCGGTTCGCCCTTCCGTGTGTCTTTCGTGACCCGTCCCCGAGGAACGACGGTCACGACCGCTCGCACCCGCAGTCGAAAAGACGGGCGGATGAGTTCCACGGGGAGGACACTGGCGCCATGAACGTGCGTATGGATCGCGAGACTCTTGTCGATCGGATCGCCACCGCCTGGGCCGCTTATGCCATCTTCGTGGCCATGTCGGCCTTCGCCATGGCGGATGAACTCCGGAGCGTCGTGATCGAGGACGAGGCGGTCGTGAGTGATGATCCCATCGCATCAGGTGAGGAGTACATCATCGGCGATGAGCCGCGTCACAGGGGTCAGGGCATGATTCCCGATTCCGGCGTGATCGCCCCCGAACTCCTCGGTGAGTCATCGATCGCCGACAGCCTGTCGCACCCCGGTTCGGGCATGATGGACGGCGGCACCTGCTGCGAGGGGGGTGGTTGCGTCGAGTGTTGTGATCCCGTGGGAGCGATCAACCAGGCGCTGAAGCCGGCCTGCCCTCGTTGGATCGCCCGTATCGACGCCCTGATGCTTTGGCAGGGGAACATACCAAGCCGTCCGATCCTTAGGGGCTCTGGCAGAGTGCTCGATGCGAACGAGGCACAGACGCTCGTAGGCGTCGGACCGAGGTTCGGCCTCATCTTCAACATGGACAAGTGTCATGCGATCGAGGGCGGCTATTTTCTCGTCGACGGATTCCGTGGGGAGGCGAACCTGCCGGATGGGGACTACTCCGGTGTCAGCCTGCCGGTGACCTGGCCAGCCGACACCGGGGCGACGCTGGCGACCAGAGGGGAATTGCAGAGTGCCGAACTCAACTGGCGCATGCGATCTAATCACATGATCACATGGCTCGTCGGCTTCCGCTGGGTTGAATGGAACCAGCAGATGGGTTTGACCAACGATCCGGACACGGTGGACATCGGGCTGGGCGCCGGGACTGGAAACGACCTCTATGGTGGTCAATGTGGACTCGATGTGTTGATGTGGGACGGTCCCCACCTCACGGTCGACTGGCTTGGCAAGGCCGGTGTGTACGGCAACAGGGCCTACATGGATGCGGTCAGCGTCGTCGACGATTCGATCGTGGACGAGGTTCGTGCGAGCACGATGACCCCGGCCTTCTTTGGAGAAATGGGGATCAATGCCAACGTCTGGATCACGGACTGGCTGGCTTGGCGAACAGGGTATGTCTTCTATTGGCTCGGAGGAGCGGCACTGCCGGCCGAAAACCTGGACTTGGTCTCCTTCGACGACGACACGGCCGGAATCAACACGTCCGAGAGCGTGCTTGTCCACGGCGTGACGACCGGACTCGAGGCTCGCTGGTAGAGTCCGATACGCCCTCGCCACCTCCAGTCAATCCGACGAGCCCATATCGCTCGAGGGCTTCGCCGGTATGGCTTCGGAATAGTTCGCCGCTCGATCCCTGCCGCCAGCGCTGGGCATGGATCAGGATGTCTTCGGGGGGGCCAGCCGCGACGATACGGCCCCCGCCGTCACCCGCCTCCGGACCCATGTCGATCACCCAGTCGGCCGCGGCGATCACGTCGAGGTTGTGCTCGACCACGAGCACGGTGTTGCCCGCCGCCACCAGCCGCTCGAGCACGTGGAGGAGCTTCTCGATGTCGGTGAAGTGGAGGCCGGTGGTGGGCTCGTCGAGCACGTAGAGCGTGTTGCCGGTATCCACCTTGGCCAACTCGCGTGACAACTTGACCCGCTGGGCCTCGCCGCCGGAGAGTTGCGGCGCTGGTTGGCCGAGGCGAATGTATCCGAGCCCCACGTCCACCAGTGTCGAGAGGATCCGCGACACCTGCGGCACCGAGTCGAACAGCACCGCCGCGTCGGCCACGCTCATCTCGAGCACGTCGGCGATCGAGCGGCCGTGCCACTTGGCCGCCAGCGTGTCGGCGGCGTAGCGGGTGCCGCGGCAGACCTCGCACTCCACCCAGACATCCGGAAGAAAGTGCATCTCGACCTTGCGCAGGCCGAGCCCCTCGCAGGCGTCGCAGCGGCCACCGGAGACGTTGAAACTGAAATGCCGGGGCGTGAGGCCACGCCGTCGGGACTCCGGCAGTTTCGAGAACAGTTGACGGATGTGGTCGAACAGACCCGTGTAGGTCGCGGGAGTCGAACCGGGCGTCGCTCCGATCGGCTGCTGGTCGACGAGGATCACCCGGTCGACATGGTCGAGTCCTTTGATCGACTCGTGGGCCCCGGGTTGCTCGCGAGCCGCGTGGAGTCGGCGGGCGAGGGCCCGCCAGAGCACTTCGAGGACGAGCGACGTCTTGCCCGAGCCGCTCGGACCGGTGACGGCCACGAGCATGCCCAGCGGAATCGACGCGTCGATGCCCTTGAGCGTCCGGTGGCGGATGCCGCGGATCTCGAGCCAATCCTTCGGACTGCGGAGTCCATTCTGGCGCCGGTGGGCGAGCACGGCGTCGTTGGCGCGTTTCATCGCGAGGTAAGGTCCGCTGACGCTCGCCGGATCGGCCGGGAGGGCTGAAGGCTTATCCGCTGCGACGATTTGTCCCCCTTCGCGGCCGCTACCCGGTCCGAAGTCGAGGGCATGATCACTCGCGGCGACGACCTCTCGATCGTGTTCGACCACGACCAGCGTGTTTCCGAGTTCCCGGAGCTTCCCGAGCGCCCGGATGAGTCGGGCGGTGTCGCGGGGATGCAGGCCGATCGTTGGCTCGTCGAGCACGTACAGGACGCCGGTGAGTCCGCTGCCGACCTGGGCCGCCAGTCGGATCCTCTGCAACTCACCTCCCGAGAGGCTCGAGGCGGGGCGGGCCATGTCGAGGTAGTCGAGGCCGATATCGACGAGAAACTCCACCCTCGAGCGCAGTTCGCGCAGGAGATCGGAGGCCACTTGGCGCTGCGCAGCGGTGAGTTCAACCGTGGCGAGTTCGGCCTTGAGGCGGTCGAGCGGCATCCGACTCCAGACATCGAGCGGTCGCCCGAAGACGGTGACCGCCGAGCCGACTGCTTCGAGGCGGCTGCCAGCACATTCGCTGCAGGGGACTTCTCCCATCACCTCGTCCACCCTGCCGCGCAGACTGACGACGAGTCTTGCCGCCTCCTCGCAGGCGCTCTCGAGCCCTTTGAACTGGAAGGAGCACCCGAAGTCCGGCACGTCGATCCAGCGATCCCCCGTCCCTTCGAAGAGCGGCCGCAGGGTGAGCCCTGGGATCTCTCCGAACGGCACGTCGAGCGGTACGCCGATCGTCCCGGCAAGGGCGCGGAGCATCGCCCGCGAGAGCGGCGCGGATAGATCGGGCCAGAGTTCGAGCGCGCCCGCTGACAGTGAAGCCTGTGGGTCGCGCACGAGCACACGGTGTTCGACACCGGTGCGGGTGCCGAGCCCATCGCAGGACGGACACCATCCCAGCGGGCTATTGAACGAGAACTGCCTCGGTTCGAGCGGTCGGAAGCCGCGGCCGCAGTTCGCGCAGGCCAGGCGGCGGCTGTGCACCTCCGTGGGCCAGTCGGCCTCGTCGAGCGGACGGCCGTCGGCGGCGGTTGTGGCCTTCGCCACGAGCATGGTGCCGCCGCCGGCCTCGAAGGCCTGCTCCACTGACTGGGCGAGGCGGCTGCGCTCGGCGGCCGTGGCCGTGACCCTGTCGATGACGATCTCGAGGCGGTTTTTCCGTTTCCGATCGAGCGACGGTTTTTCGCCATCGCCTCCGTCGATTCGCACGGTGCGACCATCGATCCGCAGTCGGACATAGCCCGCCGCCAGCAATCCCGCCAGGAACGCATCGGGCGATTGACCAAGTCGTAGTTCCACCGGTGCGAGCACGAGCAGTTTCTCACCGGGCGAATCGGTCAGGATTCGCTCGACCACGGCGTCGACGCTCTGGGCACCGACGGGTACGCGGCAGTCGGGGCAGTGCATCACGCCCAGCCGCGCGGCCAGCACGCGGAAGGAGTCGTACATCTCGGTGAGCGTGCCGACGGTGGACCTTGGTGTGGCGCCAGTGTTGCGCTGTTCGATCGCCACTGCAGGAGAGAGCCCTTCGATTCGTTCGAAGACGGGCTTGGGTACCTGCCCCACGAACTGCCGGGCATAGGGGGAGAGGCTCTCCACGTATCGCCGCTGCCCCTCTGCGTAGAGCGTGTCGAAGGCCAGGGACGTCTTGCCGGACCCACTCGGACCGCAGCAGACGGTCATCGCCCCACGGGGCACGTCACAGTCGATCTGCTTGAGATTGTGTTGGCTCGCGCCGCGGACGGTGATCCGTTGGGGGCCGGCGTCGCGGGACACGGTGGCCAATCGGGCAAGTTCGTCGTCCGCGGCCTTTCGACGCACACGGGAAGGCCTCGGCGGTTTCCCTTCCATGGAGGTGCGGGCCGTCTCGAGAACCGGCGCGAGGGCCCGTGCCGTGTGGGAACGCTTCGCTCGCGACACCTTTTCCGGGGTTCCTTCGGCCACGATCCGGCCACCCCCGGCTCCCCCTTCTGGTCCAAGGTCGATCACCCAGTCGGCCCGCTTCACGACGTCGAGATTGTGCTCGACGACCAAGACCGTGTTTCCTCCCTCGACGAGGCGTTCGAGCACGGCCAGGAGTTGACGCACGTCGGACATGTGCAGTCCGGTGGTCGGTTCGTCGAGGATGTAGAGCGTGCGACCGGTGGAACGCTTCGCCAACTCGCGAGAGAGCTTCACTCGCTGGGCCTCGCCTCCCGAGAGCGTCGGGGAGGGTTGGCCGAGATGGATGTAATCCAGTCCCACATCGCTGAGGGTGCGGAGCTTCTGCTCGATCTCGTGGCAGTCGGCAAAGAGTTCTCGGGCCTCACCGATCTCCATCGCCAGAAGGTCGGCGACACTGCGTCCCTTCCATCGGACCTCGAGCGTGTCCTTGGCGAAGCGGCTGCCTCCGCAGGTCTCACAGGTGACCCAGACGTCGGCGAGGAAGTCCATGTCGAGCCGTAACGAACCGTTTCCCTCGCAGGCTTCACAGCGCCCGCCCGGAACATTGAAACTGAATCTTCCGACCTTCCAACCACGCTTCCGTGACTCGGGCAGCATCGTGAACAGCTTGCGGATGTCGTCCCAGACCTTGACATAGGTGGCCGGGTTGCTGCGAGGCGTACGACCGATGGGCGACTGGTCGATCACGATCACCTTGTCGATCGCATCGGCGCCATCGAGTCCTTCGAGCGCCGCCGAGCAGCGCCGCTGGCCATCCAGCCGTCGGCGCAGTTCAGGCTCGAGCACGTCTCCGACGAGCGAACTCTTGCCGCTGCCCGAGACGCCCGTCACGCAGACGAGGAGCCCGAGCGGTATCGACACGTCGAGACCGGCGATGTTGTTGTGGCGGACGCCCCGCAGGACGAGTCGTCGTTCGGACGGCTTGCGACGCGACTCCGGCAGGTCGATCCGCTCCCGCCCCGAGAGGAATCCCCCGGTGAGGCTACGAGGACTCGCAGCCACCTCTTTGGGCGTGCCGGCGGCCACGACCTCGCCGCCCCGCTTTCCCGGTCCCGGTCCGAAGTCGATCACCCAGTCCGCCGCTCGGATCGTCTCCTCATCGTGCTCGACCACGACGACGGTGTTGCCCTTGTCGCGGAGTTCCTCGAGCGCCTCGAGCAGCCGCACGTTGTCGCGGGGGTGCAGACCGATCGAGGGTTCGTCGAGGACGTACAGCACGCCCGAGAGCCCCGAGCCGATCTGAGCGGCCAGCCGAATCCGCTGGCTCTCACCTCCTGAAAGAGTGGGTGCACGACGGTCGAGAGCCAGGTAGCCGAGCCCGACCTGGTCGAGGAAGTCCAGCCGCGAGCGGATCTCCTTGAGCAGTTCCGCGGCGATCCTCGCTTCTGTCGCATCCAGTTTCAGAGACGAGACGAATGCCCGGGCGTCGGAGATGGGCAGGCCGCAGAGGCTGTCGAGCGACCGTTCCCCGGAGAAACCCTTCGCCGACGACTCGATTCGCACCGCACGCGCCTGCGGCGAAAGACGTGCCCCGCCGCAGGCGTGACAGGGCGTCACGCTCATCACCTTCTCGATCTGCCGTCGAAGAATGCCACTCTTGGCATTCCTCCAGCGATTGGCGAGCAGGGCCCGCACACCCTCGAACCGGGCCTTCGTCCCCCGCTCCGTCTTCCCTCGACGCCATGCGACGCGAATCGTGTCGGCACCCGTTCCGTCCAACCAGAGTCGTCTTTGCGCGGGCGTGAGATCGCACCAGGGTTTGTCGAGCAGCGTGCCTTCGGGAATGTTTCGATTGGCCTCGGCGTGAGCCGCTACTCCCACCAGCAGCCGTCGCAGCCAGCGCGGCATGTCGCGGAAACCGCCGAGCACGGCGAAGCATCCCCGCTTCACGGACAGTTCCGGATGGGACACGAGTAAGGACGGATCGATGCCATAGATGTCACCGAGACCGTCACATTCCGGGCAGGCGCCAAGCGGTGAATTGAAGCTGAACAGCTGCGGCTCCGGCGACGCGTAGCTCGTTCCACAGCGGGTGCAGGCGTGTCGGCTCGAGAGCACGAGATCGTCGTTGCCCTCGGAGGCCACCAGCACGAGCCCGCCGCCGGTTTTCAGGGCGAGGTCCACGGCCTCCGAAAGCCGTCCTCGTGACGAGGGCTCCGGCACGAGGCGATCGACCACCACCTCGATGGAGTGCTTGATCTGTTTTTCGAGCGGTGGTGGTTCCTCGACGCGGACCACCATCCCATCCACGCGGGCACGCGTGAAACCCTGGCGGACGAGGTCGGCAAACAGTTCGCGATGCTCCCCTTTCGCCTCCCGCACCAGCGGCGCGAGCACCATGGCCGTCGTGCCGCCCCGCTGGGAGATCACCCGCTCCACGATCGAATCGCGGGCCTGTGCCTCGAGCCTGCAGTCGCAAACGGGACAGTACGCACGACCCACTCGCGCATAAAGCACCCGCAGGAAGTCGTGGATCTCGGTCATCGTCGCGACGGTCGATCGCGGGTTCGTGCCGGCCGACTTCTGGGCGATTGAGATCGATGGTGCGAGGCCCGTCACGCTGTCCACGTCGGGACGGGGCAGCTGACCGAGGAACTGTCGGGCGAATGTGGAAAGGCTCTCGACGTACCGTCGCTGTCCCTCCGCGTAGAGGGTGTCGAACGCCAGACTGGATTTGCCCGAACCGCTCACGCCAGAGAGGCATACGAGGCATCCTCGTGGCAGACCCACGGTGACGTCCCGCAGGTTGTGCTCGCGGGCCCCGCGGACGACGATCGGAGGAGCGGCCAAGGGCATGTGACTTTTCCGGCGAGGCAACCAGCGCATCGAGGGGGGAGACGAGTTCGAAGGACTCGTTGGCCGCTCGGATGGACCGGAGCGACCCGGCCACCCGACCGCTACAGAATAGGCGTTCCACAGGCGGAAGCGTTGAGCGTTCCCGGTAGGCGGGTGTCATGGCGACATGCGGCAGCTGAACGGAGTCGCTGGACAGGCTCGCACGGCGGCTTTACGATCGGACATACGCCGGTTCGCTTCGGCGAACCATGTCGTTCGGGGCGGTAGCTCAACTGGGAGAGCGCGGCGTTCGCAATGCCGAGGTTGGGAGTTCGATCCTCCTCCGCTCCACTTTCGATTCAGTCGACTCCGCCAGATCGCAAGGATCCTCCCGGTCGGGTGAGCAATGGCCACGATCGATGCCGGGACTGGTCGCAGTGGAACCGTGCCGGTCGGCGTGGGCCAGCCGCCGGTGACACCCACGGTCGACGTCTCGGCCGAACTGATGCTCCGTGTGCAGCGGGGCGACGCGGTCGCATTCGAGGAGCTGCTCCTGTTGTGGCAGGACAGGCTCGTCACGTTGTTCTGGCATCACACGGGCGACCATGCGTTGGCGGAGGATCTCGCGCAGGAGTCCTTCATGCGGGTCTACCGCGCACGCTCCGGGTACAAGCCGACGGCCCGCTTCTCCACCTGGCTTTACACGATTGCCACCAACGCACTCAAGGATGCCAAGCAGAAGGCGCACAGGCGGCGCGAGCACGCAATGGGTCCCGTGGGATCCCAATCGACCAGCGCCATCGGGATCGATGCGTTGGCGGTGGACGCCAGCGGCCGGCTGCCAACCAGGCAGGTTGATAGGAATGAGCTTCGCGGCATGGTGCAGCAGGCCCTCGGCACGCTCGGCGAGAACCAACGGATGGCCGTGTTGCTCTCGAAGTTCGAACAGTGTTCCCACGAGGAGATCGCCGAAGCGATGGGCGTCTCCGTGCCGGCCGTGAAATCGCTCCTCTTTCGCGCCCGCGAGAAGCTGCGGCAGCAACTCGAGCGGTACGTCGACGGGGGACGCTGACATGCACGCCGAGGACGAGGTCAGACCGCTCTCCGCCGAGGAATCTGCCCTGCTGGAATGGCTCGAGCAGGACAATGGTCATCGTGAGACGGCGCCGAGCCTGCCCGCAGTGTCCGAGCGCCCGGGCGAGCGTGTGCCTGCGGAGGACGCCGAGTCCCTCACGCGGGCGTGGAACCTCCTCGATGTCCTTCCGAGACACAGGAGTCAGCCGAACCTCACCTCCACCACGCTCGAGATGGTCGCGGTTTCGGCCGATGAGGGCCAACCTGGATCGCGATCCCGGGGCATCGGATCGTTCTCTCGAATAACGGCCGCTGCGCTTGCGATCCTGGTCTCGATCGCCGCCGGCTACTCCACCGGTCTGGCAACACGGGGCGATTCCGAGGAGACGATCCTTGCAATGGTGCCCGTTGCGATGCATCTCGACGTGCTGCGAGAGGCCGGAAGCGTCCAATTCCTGGAGGCCTTCGCCGCCAGGGAGCTGCCTCGCATGCGTCGCTTCGCCTCCGGCGAGGCCCCTGATGACGATCAGCGGAATGGATTGCCGGATTCGCCCGGTGGTCCAGCATCGTCGGGGCCAGAGAGACGGATCGATCGCCTGCTCGATCGAGGGTCTGCGGGAGGGATGGCACCGCGTGCACCCGATGGCTTTCGTATGCCCGGAAGGGAAGGGATGGGTTTTGGTTTCAATCGTCCATACGTGGAACTTCTCAAGGCGGTCGACGCCTTTCGGGCCGCGGGTTTCGGTGCCGCCGCGGTTGAGGCCGAAGGTTCCAGCGGTGAGCAACCGCCCATCGAGGAGAAGCGTCCTCGGGTGAAACCGGAAGACCGGGCGGAACCGGGAGATGGTGATGGGAACGAGATGATCAGGTCACAACTCGCGGCGATGTCCCCGGGGGAGCGGCGAGAGGTGAACGACGCCTATGGAACGTTTGACAAGCTGCCACCCGGAGAGCGGCGAACGCTCATCGAACTCGCGCACACGCTTGCCGATCCATCGCGGTCCGAACTCGTCGAAGCGGCGAAGGTTTGGCACATCATGGTTCAATTCGCCGATCCGGTCGATCGACGGAGTCTGCTCGAACTCGATACCCGTGAGCGGATGGAATGGATCGATCGCCGTATGCGGCCATGGCGAGGCCCGATCGTCAACCCAGGTGGGCCATCCTCAAGGCCATCACCGCCGCAATTCAGGCCTGGCCTAGCCCCTCCACGAACGCTGCCATCTCCCGATTGAAGGCTGCGGCATTCTCTAGGGGCGTCATGTGACCGCAACCGGGCACCACCACCAGCCGTGCTCTGGGCATGGTGTCGGCGATCCGCACCATCGCCTCGCGGGGCGTGATCGCGTCCTCCTCGCCGATGACGGCGAGCGTCGGCTTGTCCAGTCGTGCGAGTGATGCGGTCATGTCGGGTCGGTCGGCGAGTGCACGGAGGGCCCCTTCGATCGTCTGCGGTCGGGTGGCCCGGATGCGGGACTCGAGAACCGCGGCGATGGCCCGCCCCTCAGGATCATTGGCGCGGGAGCGGGCGAGTAGCCGCGGCACCATCTCGCAGGTCGCCGAGGAACCTTCCCGTCGCACACGTTCGACGAGGGCAGCCCGTCCGGCACGTGCCGCGTCGTTGTCGGCTTCCATCGTGGTATCGACCAGTACGAGGCCTGCCGCGATATGAGGATGACGCACGACGAGGTGTTGCGCCACGTAGCCACCCATCGACAGTCCACAGACCACCACCGGCCGCCGTTCCCCCATCGCGGCGAGGAGTGATGCGAGATCGTCCGACAGTTGCGAGATCGATTGGATTCCCTCGCCCTCACTCGCGCCGAATCCGCGCAGATCCGGGGCAATGAGCCCGAAGCGTTCCGCGAGCGGAGTCTGTCCGGACCACATCGAGTGGTCGAGAGGAAACCCGTGAATCAGGAGGATCGGCCGCCCGCTCCCCGACGTGTGGACCGCGAGCCTGCAAGCGCGGTCGTCGAGCGTCCAGACGGTCATGTGCGTCCCTCGTTCAATCGGGACTCACCTGCCGCAGATCGCCTTCGGGCGTCGACGGAAGCCCCGGTCATCGCGGTTCCTTCGAATCGGTCGTCTGCTCTCCCTGCAGGCGACGGAACCGCTCGAGATTGCGCCGGATGGTTCGGCCATGGGGCTCGTTTCGCAGCGCCAATGACTGTGTGCGCACCGCGAGGTCCAGCCGACCGATCGCAGCCTGGCAATGGGCGAGTGTGTCGAGATAGCTCGAGTTATCGAAGGAAATCTCCAGGGACTCCTTCGAGTACCTGACCGCCCGCAGCCTGTCGCCCTCTGTGTTGGCCACGAGCCAGGCGTACTCGTTTCGGGGGTTGGCCGCTTCCGCTTCCGCGGCGATTTCCTCCTCGATCCGTTCCACTGCCTCCGCGATCAGTCGCGTGGTCTCGGAACGCTGGTCGGGCGACGAGTCGGGGAGCCTGAAGAGGGCGATGAGGGCATCCACATCCGTCGGGAGTGACTCGATGGCCTGCTCGACGAGCCTTCTCGTGGCGACGCCGTCCCCGGCAGCAGCAGTTGCACAGCTGTCGAAGAAGAACATCCGCGATCTGGTCGATCGGGGGTCACGTTCGAGCTGCCGGAGGATTTCTTCACCGGGTGGCCAGCCCTGGCGGGTCTCCTCGAGCAACCGTCGCAGACAGGCCGCCGCCTCGCGGTCGAGCGCGAGATCGTGCAGATACTCCGAGTACAGGATCGACGTCAGGCCGAACACGAGTGGCTGGGTGCGACCGTCCGCGAGGATCGCGTCGTACTCGCGCCGAGCCCACTCGACCTGTCCCCAGCGGGCCAACGACATGGCCGCCTGCAGGTGCTCGTTCATGTCGTCCGGCTCGAGCCGACGAACGGTCGCGGCCATCGCTTCCGCCCGCGGAATCTCGTCACATGCGGCCAGCGCCGTCGCGGCGGCGAACCCGGAGAGCAGTTTCGAGAGGACCCGATCGCCGTGGGTATCGAGGAGCCAATCGACGACCTCGGCGGTGCCCCGATCGGATGCCCAGGAGAGCACCGAGACGACCTCGGCGGCGATCGCGTCGTCGTCACCGACGGTCAACGTACGTTCGAGCATCGAGCGGGTGCGATCGACGGCCTCCTCTCGCTTGCCGGCAGCGAGAAGCAGCTCCACGTGTGCCCGTTCGAAGATGCGTTGGGTCGTATTGGTGATCGTCGTTCCGGCAGTTGCTTCCTCTGCAGGATCGACGTCCACGGCCGTTTCATGTCGTCCGAACCGCAGACGCTCGAGTGTCGCGGTTGCGGATGTGATCGCCGTGCCATCGAGATCGGCATGCAGGGCGTACGCTGCGATCCCGCGCAGAAAGACCGCGACCGGCCGGGTACTGCCCCCCAGGCCGACGAGGATGCGACGCCCCACGTGTTCGAAGGACGGATCGTCTCGACGGTATTCACGGGCAAGTAAGGCTGCCGCAACCCGCGAGGCTTCATCGGAGGTTTCGATCCGAACGAGCCGCGCGAGCGGCTCGATGCCGGCGTCATCGTCGAGCCGCAACAACCGGTGCATGATCTTGATGCGTGCGGCCGAGGGCTGTTTGCGGTAGTTCGAAAGCAGCGACGCCACCTCGGCCGAATCGGTCTTCGCGACGATCGGGAGTTCGTTGACGAGCCACCTCGCCCGCATCGCGACCTCGAGGTCTTCGCTTTGATCGGCTGCGACGAGCAGCGGATCGATCGCATCGGGTCCCGCCGCCAGGAGGGCCGCCGCCGCCGCTTCCCGTTCACGGTACTGACGGCTGCCGAGTTGCTCGACGAGGGCGTCGATCCCCCGCGTCGGTGCCGGGCCTTCGTCCGCCCCCGGTGTTCCCGCCGCGAGGGACAGGCTGCAACAGGCAACCAGGGCGGCCAGGGCTGCTGCCGGTGGGTTCCTGCGGCGGAATGGGAACGTCTGAGTCACGTTGGCTCGAGTCCGAGGTCGCGAATCGTCAGCAGTGGCTCGAGTAGAACGCCCCGTGCCGCAAAGGCTTCACTGCCACCGGCGAGCCTGTCCACGACGGTCACCACCCGCTCCACGCGCAGGCCAAACTCCTCGGCACGGTCGATTGCAAGGAGCGAAGAGCCACCCGACGTGACCACGTCCTCGACGATGACGACGCGCATCCCCGACCGGACAGGCCCCTCGATGTATCGCTGTGTCCCATGTCCCTTGGGCTCCTTGCGGATCAGAAATCCGGAGAGCGGAAGGCCTTTGACGCCGGCCATGGTCACGACTGCCGACGTCACCGGATCGGCGCCGATCGACATGCCGCCCACGGCGTCGGGCAGCAGGCCGAGCGACTCGAGTCGCTCGAGGATGGCACTGCCCACGAGCATGGCGCCCCGTGCGTCGAGCACCACCTGTTTGCTGTCGAGGAAATACCGCGCCTCGCGCCCCGAGGCGCGCCGGAAGGTGCCGCGAGACAGAGCCTTCTGTGCAACGAGTTCGATGAGTTCGTGAGTCGCCGCACCGACGTGACGTTTTGCGGGGGATTCGGAGCTGTTCACGGGCGGATTGCCGAAGGGAGGAGGGTCCAGCGGGACTCGCGGAGGATACGAGGCAGGATGTTTCCAGTGAATCCAGCGATCCCGGCCGTTTCCGCTGGATATGATACGGAAAATCGGTTCGCACGGCGGCGGTCCGCTCCTGTGCCTGCGTTCCGGCGGAGGCTTGCATGGGCCGTGCACACGGGCGACTCGGCGTCCGGGTTCGCGTGGCTGATAGGAGCCGG
>JBJTBB010000041.1:0-6403 GCA_046091125.1 Planctomycetaceae bacterium | reverse complement strand
GAATTTACCGCTGTAGAGCGGAACGAGGATCCCGCCGATGAGCCCCATGTCGTGGAAGCTCGGCAGCCAGAAAACCCCCGACTGGCTACGGGTGATCTCGAAGGCCTGCATGATTCGCAGCGAATTGTGCAGGAGGTTGCCGTGGGACAGCATCACTCCCTTCGGTCTCCCCGTGGAGCCACTGGTGTACTGCAGGAAAGCGAGCGTCTGCCCGTCGATCGACGGCCGTACCCAGCGGTCGGCCCACGTGGCGTCGATGCCCCCCTCGGTCTGCCAGCCAACGTCCTCAAGGCTCGGGGCGGTGGCCCTGAGCCCCTCGAAACGTTCCACAACATCCTGCGTGGAGAGGGCCATGCTGGCCCGGGCGTCCGCGGCGATTCCCTCGATTCGCTCGACCGAACGGTTTTTTCTGGGAGGATAGGCGGGGACCGCGATGGCCCCCCCATAGAGGCATCCCAGGAAGGCTGCGATGAAATCCAGGCCGGAGGGATACAGCAGGAGCACCCTTCGGCCCGCCATCCCCTGCCCCATCAGCCAGCCGCCGATGGCCCGGGCCCTGCGATCCAGCTCCCCATACGTGATGTCGAGTTCCTCGGTCTCGCCGTCCACGAGGAAGCGAAATGCCCGGTCGTGGGGCTGATACGAGGCCCTTTGACGCAACAAATCGACGATCGTCGGTGCGAATGAGCCTTCAGTGGGCGAGTTCGGATTCACGTGTCGCAAAGGCTCCGCCGGCACCGGGATTCCGTCCACCCGCACTTGGGAGTTCGGCTGAACCGTCATCACGCCCCTACAGTCTACCGCTTTCAGCGGCAGAATCGACGCAGAATGCCAGCTCTGCCAAACCCTCCAGAAGGGCGGAGAAAGGGTGGCTCTTGCCTCCAGAAAGCGTCCGCACGGTCGACATCGTGGACCAACACGGTCCTCTGAACCCGGTAGCGGTGCAGTGAGGCACGGTGCTGAAACGAGGGGCTCAGCCGCCCGCGTGTTTCTCGGCCGATTGCCCTCGCGAGGCAACCGTCAGGCCCAGGTGCGGCCAGCGGCCTGCTTGCAACGGGCCTCGAAGCTGCCAAGCAGTCCACCGATGAGGTCCCAGCGATCGTGCCGCCTGACCTCGATATCGCCCTGCTGGTTGATTCTCACAAGACAGGTATCAGTGAGGCCGGTCTGCCGGAGTTCCTCGGGGCTCACCTCGTCCGGCTCGAGCATGCTCAGCAGGTTCTTCCCGTTCATTTCGATGAACTTCATCGCTCGTCCCCCTTGACTCCAGGACTCGCTCGAGACGACTCGGTCAACCGCTCGCGAAACCGCATCGCAAGCCGCACGAACCGATCCGGGTCGATCGACTCGGGACGAGCCCCTACGGGTAGGGCCATGTCATGTTCGAGTCCTTCGACGAATTCCCGAGCCCCGGGATTGTCCTTCCCGCCGGCCAGCCGCACAAGCGTCCCGCGGATCGCCTTTCGCCGATGGCAGAAAACCTCCCGGAGAAACACCTGCAGATACGCAAGATCCTCAATGTTGCTGCGCTTTTCGTGGTCGAGATCGATTCGCACGATGGCCGAATCGACCTTTGGCCTCGGCCAGAACACCGTCGGCGGCAGGACGCGATCGATCGCAGCGGTGCACTGGCTGCGGATCCAAACCGATAGGGCGCCGTAATCCCGCGAACCCTCCTTTGCGACCATGCGGTCGGCCACTTCCTTCTGCACTGTGACGATCGCCGCATCGAAGGGCCGGTCGCAACCGAGCAGATTGGCGATCACCGGTGTGGCCACGCAGTAGGGAAGATTCGCCACGAGCAGCAGTCGGCCGTTCGGAAGGTCGGCGGTGGCTCGAGCCAAGGCCTCGATCACCGATGGGGTGAGGCGATGTTTGCCGGCCAGCACGTCCCCCTCGATGAGCTCCAGGTTCGTCGCCTCGATGCAGGACTCACGGGCCAGTTGGGCGAGCCTGCGGTCAATTTCGACCGAGACCACTCGGCCCGCGGACGCCACGAGTCGGGCCGTCAGCGAACCAGTGCCGGCGCCGACCTCCAGGACGATGTCATCGGGCCTGACGGCGGCCAGCCTCTCGATGGAGTCGAGGAGGTTCAGATCGACGAGGAAGTTCTGTCCCCGTCGCAGGTCGAGCGTAAACCCGACTTCGGAAAAGCGACGACGCAGGAATGCGGACGTCTGCCTCTCGCCGGGCGACTTGGATGCGGGAGTCGACGACACCGACCGGTTCGTTCGCTCGTCGTCGCGGCGATCTCCGCCGACCGCTGCACGGTTCATCGGCTTCCCCTGGCTTCCAACCACTGTTCGACTTGACGGCCGACCAGTTTGCCGATCATGTCCGTCTCGAGGTTCACCGGATCGTTGATCCGCATCGTTGCCGTGGTCGTGACGGCGAGCGTGTGCGGAATCAGCTGCACGCTGAAGCCCGAGGACTCGACCTGGCATACGGTGAGGCTCACGCCATCCACCGCGATGGAGCCCTTCGGCACCATCTGCCCAGTGAAACCCTCGGCGGAAAATCGAAGCATCGCCCAATCGCCCTCGTCCTGACGGGATTCAAGATGGCCAATACCGTCGACGTGGCCCGAGACGAGGTGGCCGCCCAGCCTGTCTCCGAGTCTCAGCGACCGCTCGAGGTTGACGAGCTGCCCGGGTCCGAGTCGGCCGAGCGTCGTTCGTGCGAGCGTTTCGGGTCCCAGGTCGAACGCGAGCACAGACCCCTCGATCGCCACCACGGACAGACAGCACCCGGAGACGCAGATGCTTTCGCCGACGCTTGCCTCGCTGGCGATCCGGCCGCCATCCAACAGCAGTCGCATGCCACCGCCCGCGCGGTGGGTATGCGTGACGGGGGCGGTTGTCTCGACAAGTCCGGTGAACACGTGCTCCCGCCACGGCGATCTCGCCGGAAAAAAAGGTCACTCCACGCGGATGCCGGGAAGGCCGCCGGGACACGGGGCAACGCCGACGGCAGCATCTCTTGTGGGTGGATGACAGTGTAACGGGCATCGCTGGGACGGCGGAAAAATGGCCGCCGTTCAGGCTTCTGCGGCTGAATGGATGCAAGCGGCGCTTTGCCTCCCGCCACCGCCCGCATTCGCCCGCCGTGAATTTAAGATTGGTTCCAACCATTCGCCGCTTGCATGGCGGGGTGTGGAAGGCACAATTGCCGCCAACGTCATCCCCAACCCGCAAGAGGCCTCCATGTCCACGATCGCCGACATCCACGCCCGACAGATCCTCGACAGCCGCGGCAATCCCACGATCGAGGTCGATGTGAGCCTCGCAGGCGGTGCCTTCGGTAGGGCCGCGGTGCCATCCGGCGCGAGCACGGGCGCCCATGAAGCCTGGGAGAAGCGGGACGGCGACAAGAACGTCTATCTCGGAAAGGGTGTGCTCGAGGCGGTGGAGCATGTCAACAACGAGATCGCCGATGAACTCGAGGGGGCGGACGCGCTCGATCAGACCACGATCGACGAGATGATGATCGAACTCGATGGCACTCCCAACAAGAAGAAGCTCGGAGCGAATGCGATCCTGGGCGTGTCGTTGGCGGTCGCCCACGCCGCTGCGGAACAGTGCGGCCTCCCCCTCTACCGCTATCTCGGCGGCACCGCCGCGAGGCTGCTGCCCGTCCCGATGATGAACATCATCAATGGCGGCGCTCACGCGGATAATCCGCTCGACATTCAGGAGTTCATGGTGATGCCCGTGGGCTTCGCGGAGTTCGAGACCGCGCTCAGGGCCGGCGTGGAGACCTTTCATTCGCTCAAGAAAGTCCTGAAGGACCGACGTCTCTCGACCGCCGTCGGCGACGAGGGAGGCTTCGCGCCGCACATCGCATCCTCCAGCGAGGCACTCGACGTGATCGTGGAGGCGATCACCGCCGCCGGGTACAAGCCGGGCCGGGACATTGCGATCGGTCTCGACGTGGCTGCAACCGAACTCTTCGATTCCGGCAGCGGCACCTACACGATCGAGGGCCGGCCCCTCGACTCGGCCGGGATGGTCGGTTTCCTGGAGGGACTTGCCCGAAAGTACCCGATCATTTCGATCGAGGACGGCTGCTCTGAGGACGACTGGAAAGGCTGGAGACTGCTGTCGGAGCGACTCGGTGGTCGTGTGCAGTTGGTTGGCGACGATCTCTTTGTCACGAACACCGAGCGGCTTTCCCGTGGCATCGCGGAGGGTGTGGCCAACAGCATCCTGGTCAAGGTCAACCAGATCGGCACGCTCACGGAGACGATCGCGGCCATCCAACTCGCCCATGCGAGTGGATATACCTCGATCTCGAGCCATCGCAGTGGTGAAACGGAGGACGCCACGATTGCGGATCTGGCCGTTGGGCTGGGAACGGGCCAGATCAAGACCGGGTCGGCATCCCGCAGCGACCGCGTTGCAAAGTACAACCAGTTGCTTCGGATCTCGGAGTCACTCGGTGATGGCGGCGTCTATGCAGGACCGCGGGTGGCGGACCGCTGGCCCGGCGTCGCCTGAAACGAGGCCGCGGGTCCGGCGATCGTCAGATGATGGCATCCGGGGTCCGGCGTCTGCCGTGTCGTGACCGACCGCGAAACACCATCAACAGTGGTACCGTCGCCAGCCGCAGCAGACTCGAACCCGCAAAGACAGCCAGATAGGCCGCGCGATCCTCGCCGAGCGAGGCCAACAGCAGTCCTCCGACCGATGCACCGGCGACCGTCGCGCAGGCGAGACCGAAGGTGTAGGCCGACGTGACGGCGGCCCGATCGGCCTGTTCGACCTCGTCGAAAAACAGTAGGCACACGGCCAGTTCATAAGCGGCCCAGCAGACCCCAGCCACGATCTGCACGGTGACGAGCCATGCCGGTGACGGGGAGACGAGCCACAGGAGCGATAACGGGAGGAGCGAGATCCCGCCGACGCTCAGTAGTCCGACGGAACCGATCCGGGATGCGAGCCGTCCGAGCCGACGCAGGGCGAGAGACTTCGCCGCCAATGAGGTCGCGACGACGACCATGTACGTTCCGTACGAAAACTGCAACTCCTGAAGCATGTACGGGGTGAAGAACGGCGCTGCGAAATGGGCCGAGAACGTCACCACCCACAAATACGCCAGCATCGACACGTAGCGCCCGTTCGAAAGAGCCGATCCATGCGGAGGGATCGATGCTGCCGTTGGACTGTGCGTGGTCGACCTGGTCTGTATCCAGGCCGGAAGGCGTTCGGCACATGTGGCGAGAAACAGCGTCGAAAGGAGTCGGGCTCCTGCGGCGAGGCAAAACAGAGCCGCGAACATCGGGAGCTGCGAGCCCGTTCTTCTGCCGGCCTCGAGCAGGAGCCCGCCGGCGACGAATCCGACGAGCACTCCAGCCTGTGCAAGACGATTGCGCCCCGCGAAGAAGGCCGTCCGGACGGAGGCGGGCACGATCGAACCGATCCACGCCGTCCAGGCCGGTGAGGTCGCCATCCCTGCAGCCCAATACAGACTCACGACGGCGAAGAGTGCCGCCGGATGAGCACGCCCTGTCCATGCCCAGAAGGCGAGTGGCACGAAGCTCAGCGCCTGGAGCGACGTGCAGATGAGCACCACCAGGCGATGGCTTCCAATCGATCTGGCCACAACCGGAACGCCCAGCTGCACCGCAGCACCGATGATCGTCGGCACGGTGGCCATCAGCGCTACCGTGACGGGGCCGAGTCCGAGGGCCAGGAGGAACGCCGGAAGGTAGGTCTCCCCGCAGCCGACCATGATGCTGAAGGCGACGCCGTCGGCCACGAACGCGGCGAGATCCCGACGGGTCCTGGCGGAGTCGGAAGGTGGAGCCGTGTCGCTTGCGTCTGCATCCTCCGGCGCATGCGGAGCAGGAAGCGTCGACGGCACCAGAATCGACATGATCACCCTGTTTGCACTGCGAGGCCGACGGCGACGTGGCTCATCTGGCGGCTCGAGCCTATAGTACCGGACTGTTTTTCTTGGAGTCCATGTATGCGAGCACTTGTGACGGGAGCGACCGGATTCGTCGGGAGGAGACTGTTACGGCTTCTCGATGCGCCGACCGTCCTGACGAGGAATCCTCAAAAGGCTGCCGACGTGATCGGCAATCTGTCGGGCAGGATCCTCGCCTGGGATCCGTTGAAGGGGCCCCCTCCACCTGGGGCGCTCGACGGCATCGACACGGTCTTCCATCTCGCAGGGGAGTCCGTCGCCGAAGGGCGTTGGACGGTGGCGCAAAAGCGGAGAATCGAGGAGAGTCGCACGCTCGGGACTCGCCACCTCGTCCTCGGCATCGAACGAGCCGCATCGCCGCCGCGGGTGCTCGTGTCCGCGTCGGCAGTGGGGTTTTACGGAAATCGGGGGGATGAGGAACTCACGGAGCGGTCGCCTCCCGCAGACGACTTCCTCGCTCGAGTCTGTACTGCCT
>JBJTBB010000040.1:0-8086 GCA_046091125.1 Planctomycetaceae bacterium | reverse complement strand
GCCGTGCGGGAGGACGAAAAGGCAGCCGCATCAATCGGACTCTCGGTCACGCGGTCGAGATGGACCGGCAGCGTGGTGTCGGCGTTGCTCGCGGGTCTCGCGGGCGGTGTTCAGGCTTGCTCCGGAGGAGGCCCGGTCACCGCCGAGAGTCTGTGGCCGGCGACGGCCGTGCTCGTCGCGGGACTCGGCGTTGCCGGATCGGGAAGTCTGCGCGGCGGCATGCTCGCCACCGTTGTCGTGCTCGTGTGCTGGGGGTCCTTGAGTCCGTTCCGACCGTCGCAGGCCATCATCGGTCTGCAGTTGGTCCTCGGAATCGGTCTCGTCGCGATGATGCGGTGGCGGCCAGCGGGACTCATCGAGTCGGGCATGGTACTGGAAGAGATCTCGTTCGCCCGCCGACGCATGAGGGAGGCCCGACAGTGGATCGCTTGAAAGTGAAGAGGACGGATCTGCTCGCCGATTCGGCACGGGTGCCGCTTCTGTCCGTCGATCGACTGTGGGTCCGTGCCGGCGGCCGAGTGATCGTCGACGGACTCGAATTCGACATCGACGAGGGTGGGATGATGGCGCTCGTCGGTCTTCCCATCTCAGCAATGTCAGTCGTGCTGGATTGCATCACCGGGAGTCGCAGTCCCTCACGGGGGAGTGTGCGGTTCAGGGGACGACGCCTCGAGAGGGCTTTTACGCCGCGCGTCGCGTGGCGGATTGCCGGCATCGGTCTAGCGGCCGGTCTCGCCGTCGCCGCTGCGGCCGTCGACGCCGACAGGTTGTGGTCGGCCGTGGTAACGCGGGGCATCGCGGTCGGAGAACCGGTGACGCCCGGGTCCATTGGCCGTCGACTACGGAGCTATTTTCGTGCGGAACTTGCGATCGATCGCGTGTCGATCGCTCCTGCGACCGAGGAATGGCGGGTCGTGACCGCCGACGGCCATGACATTCTCGCCCGCTGCCGGATTCGTACCGAGGCTGTTGCGATCCGCAACGCTCTGCAAGCGGCCGTGACCGCGAGGCGGGCGGGGCCCGGCACCGTACCCGACGTGACCGACATGGCAACGGTGGAGGAAGGCACGCCGAGGTTGCCCGAGCAGCTGCTCGATCGACTCGCCGCAGGGAAGAGGCTGATTCGTCAGCGGGGCTGGAGCGGCCTGGCCGTGGGGTGGTTCGTCGGAGTGGTGTTGGCAGCGGCTGATTGGCGTCGCGGTCGACAGGGGTCCGAGGTCTCGGCTCGGGCGGGAGTGTCCCGCGTCTTCCAGGAAGGACGACCGGTCCCCGGTCTGACTGTCCTCGAGACTCTGTTGGTGGCTGGCGAGCGATCGGGCGGATCCGACGGTGGCCGCCAGCCCGCACTGTCGGTCCGGGAACGGGCCTCGGCGGAACTCGCGTTCGTCGGACTCGACGACGATGCCGATCGATTGGCCGGCCATCTTCCACGAAACCGTCGGATCCGCCTGGCCATCGCCCGCGCGATCATGTCCGATGCGGTCCTCGTCCTTCTCGACGAACCATCGTCTGGATGCCAAGGGGACGAGTTCGTGGAACTTGCGGAACTGATCCGTCGCATGCGTCATCGGGGCATCGCGGTGCTGCTCGCGGAGCAGTCACCCGGGCCCCTTGTTCGGCTGGCTGATCGCGTGGTCACGATCGGCTGAGTCAGTGCCTCCGTGCCGACTGACCACCTTGCGATGAGTCAGCTCTTCGTACGATCGTCACGTGAAAGGAGTCGGCCACTGCGATCGGTCAGATAGACTTACGCCATCGCTTGACGATGGATTGGAATGTCCCCCGACCATGCTTACTGTGCGGATCACGCTCCTGATGGTCTCGATCGCAACGCCGCTCATAGCGGTCGTTGCGCCAGCGGCTGCGTTGGATGAACGCCTCGTCGGGGCCTACTACTACCCGTGGTACTTCCCGGAGCGATGGACGAACGAACCAGTCACGCATACCCCACAACTCGGTTGGTACTCGAGTGACGACCGGGCCGTCGCGGCCGAGCACATTCGTTGGGCGAAACAGGCTGACCTCGATTTTTTTCTGGTCTCCTGGCTTTCACCCCAAGGCCTCGAGAACAGGAACCTCAAGGAGACCGTGCTGCCCGCGGTCGAGGAGGCTGGCTTTCGCTTCGCGCTCCTCTACGAAACCCCGCTCGCGCTTGGTGTGCCGGCGGGTCAGCCCATCGACTTGGAGTGCTTGCTGCCCGATGGGGTGAAGGCGGGGGATCGTTTCGTGGAGCACTTCGACCGTATGACCGAGTCATACCTCGTGAATGAACGGTATCTGCGGCGAAATGAAAAAGTGGTGGTCTTGATCTACCTCGTCCGGGACATGCTGCATGCGGGTCCGTACCTGCGGACGGTGCGTGAGCGAGCGCATCGACGAGGACTCGATCTCCACCTGATCGCGGACGTCGTGTATTGGCAGGCGGCGGATTCGATCGACTGGGAGTTTCTCAGGGAGCATTTTCAGGATGTGACCGCCTACAACATGTACTACCGTCCGAAGTTCCTGGAGGCGGTCGAGGCGCAGTTCCTGGAGGCGGATCGTCTCGCCCGATCCCACGGCATGCATCTGATACCAAACGTCATGCCAGGCTATGACGACACGCCCCTGCGAGGGACGGAGCGGATCACCATCAATCGCCGGCGCGGTCAGTTCTATCGGGAGTCCTGGAATATTGCGTCCCGCTTCGTCACCCGCGACCAGCCGTTTGTGCTCATCACCAGTTTCAACGAATGGCATGAAGGCACTGAGGTGGAACCGTCAAAGGAGTTCGGCGAAATGTACCTGAACCTCACGCGGGAACTCGCCAAGGCCATCCGCGAGAGATAGTCTTGCAGCGATCGCACGGCATGCCGGATTGGATCCTTCGAGAAGGGAGATGACATGAAGGGATGCGCGAAGACCCTGCCATCGCTCTTCATCGCCCCGGCGGCGATCGTCATGGCGTTGATCACGGGGCTATCATTCGCGTTTCGAGCGGACGCTGCACTACACGAGATCAGGCCCGGGGATTCGCCTCAGGCGGCTCTCGATGCCGCCCAAGCGGGAGACAGGCTTGTCTTTCTTCCCGGCCTCCACGAGCACGGCCTGGGAAGGCACCGGGCGATCCTGTACGTGGACAAGCCGGTGTACATCGAGTTGCAGAAGGGGGCCACGCTTAGGCTCGCGGATTGGAGTTGTCGTCCTGGCTCGGATGGCGAGATCACAGTGGACCAGGACGCACGGGAAGGAAAGGTGGACGATCTGGAGGTGGGGGGTGGCTTCAAGGCGACCGCCAACACGGTCGGTGGCCCCGAACTGTACGGGGCCACCGTGTACACCGTCGTCATCGAGACTCGCGGTGAGGATGGTCGTCCGGACACCTTCCGCTGGGGTGATGGCAGGCTGTTCGATACGCCCCATCGTGGAGTCGCCATCACGGGCGACTGGCAGCCCCTCAGTCACGGAGTCATGATTCGGTTCAGTCGGCGCACGGGACATATGGCCGGGAGTCTCTGGTTCATCTCGTACGGCGGGCCCGCCGCGTACGGCATCCGCGTCGGCCATGGGACCCAGGAGTCCGTCATCGAGCAAGTCACCATCAGTGGCGGTGGCACCATCGACATGAATGCCGGCAGGAACGCCCAGCCAAGCGGGCTCGTGAGGGATATCAACGCTTGCATCCTGATCCACGGCCGGGTCCGCGGTGTCCGCGTGGAGGGCGTCACGATGATGAACACCATGCGTTCGGTCATGTGCTACGGAGAGCACACGGGTCGGATGCTCGCGGGTGGGAACACGGACGGTGGCGAATCCTTCGACGCGGAGGACATCGTGATCGAGCGGACACGCACGCTCAATCCTCTCGGAGCTGCCTACCTCTTCGGCCACCCCTCGCACCGAGGTCGGCTCCGCAACGTGACGTGCATCGGAAACTACATGGAAACCGGTTTGACGGCCATCGAGCCGAACTTTAATCTCGATGGCTACGAGGTGATCGACAACGTCATCAAAAGCGATGGGCAAGCGATCCACTGTTGGCGGCATTCGAAGAACGGTACGATCGCCGACAACTTGCGAGTACACGACTCCACAGGTAAGCCGGTCGTCGTGGTCAACGCCCCGTCAGGGTGGCAGCCTCCCGAGCCGCCCATCCAGCGGGACAATCGGAACCATCTCTCAGACCCGCGCGCCGGCCCAATGCGGTCGCGATCGGCGAGGTGACGCTCATCGATCAACCGTTCGGAACCGTGACGATCCATGCCGTGACTGCTCCTGGGGCCCTCTGTCGATGATGACGTTGTTTCGGACGGTCACTCGAGGATCTATCGACGAGTGTCCGCCGACATTCCTTCAGGGCGCGAGGTTCAGGAGGGGTTGCGCGCCGCCGAGTTGCCGGTCACCGTCGTCAGCGTGTGACGCGGGGGGATCGGCGACGTGTCTGAACGTGACGGCTCGAATCGCCGTCATCTGTTCTCTGCTGCCTGGCATCGGCTGTGCAGGTGGCGGAGGAAGCCAGCATCTGCCACCGGCAACGATCATCCGTGGGGAGGTAACCCCCATCAGGCTCGAACTCTCCGTCTGGGGCGCCGGTTCCGGAGCGATGAGCAGTCGCTACACGGATGTTACGTGTGTCTACAAGACCGAGGCTGCACCTACTCCCAGCAGGCTCCTGGGCATCGTCGAGCAAGAGGCAGAGGATCGGATGGTCGTGCTCTTCCGGCTGCCAGCGTTCAACCTCGAGGATGGATCCTTCGTGGAATACTTCTTCGAGATGAAGTTCGACGGTGTGCCTAATCGTCGCGACGGTGCGAGGATCCCACTGAGATGATCGGTGGAGGTCGGCGGCGGGAGCGAGAGGCTTGTGCCCGTCTTCTCGGACGTTCCTGCATCACTCATGAGGCGTCGATCGCGCTGCCGGCGAGGGCTCCCGCCCTGCGACGAGGTCCAGAATCGCGGAACCAAAATCCGCAAGACGTTTTTCCCCGATGCCCTTGACCCGCAGCAATCCAGCGGGCGAGACGGGCTTGTTCCGAGCGATTCCCCGCAACGCGCGGTCGTCGAGGATCGTCCACGGTGGCTTGCCTCGAGCCTCCGCTGTGCGTCGTCGCCACTTTCGGAGACGCTCGAAGAGTTCGCGATCGACACCCTGCCAGTCGTCCACTTCGCCGGTTGCCCGACGGGACTGCTTGACGCGGGGCTCGAGCAGGACGACCTCTCGTTCTCCCCGCAGCACCTCCCAGGAACGCTCGTTGAGCGTGACGACGGGCCGGTCGCCTCCGGTGCGCGCGAGCCAGCCCTGGTCGAGCAGTTGGTGTACGAGGTTCTCGCACGTGCGCTGGTCGTGACCGGTGAGGAGCCCGAAGGTGGAGAGCCGCTCATGTCGGTGGCGTAACACGCCATCCGTACGGACGCCGCGCAGCACTTCACAGACATGCCGGACGCCGAATCGCTCCCGTACCCGGGCGACGCAGGAAAGAATCTTCTGCGCCACGAGCGTGGCCTCGGCGAGGCTCTCGGTCTCGCCGAGACACACGTCGCAACCGCCACAGTTCATCGCCGCATAGGCCTGCCCGAAATACTCCGACAGCGCTGCATGGCGGCAGCGGGCGCCCTGTGCGTACCGCCGAATGGCGTGCAGATGCCCGATCTGTCCTTCGATGATTCGTTCGGCATCTTCCGGCGAGAGGTCGCTGTCCCCGGCACTCTTTCGAATCAGTGATTCCCAGCTGAAAACGTCCGCGGACGAATAGAGCAGCACACACTCCGCCGACAATCCGTCGCGCCCGGCCCGCCCCGTTTCCTGCTGGTAGGCCTCGAGACTCTTTGGCAGTGCCGTGTGGAGACCGAGCCGGACGTCGGATCGATCGATGCCCATGCCGACAGCGACGGTCGCCACCACGACGTCGAGCGTTTCGTTGGCAAATGACTCCTGCGTGCGGTGCCGTTGAACGGCCGGCAGCCCCGCATGGTAGGGGCGTGCCAGGATGCCTGAGGCTGCCAGCTTGGCGGCGACCTGCTCGGTTTCCTTCCTCGAGATGCAGTAGACAATCGAGGCCTCGCCGGCGTGCCGTCCGATGACCGACAGCGTCTGTGCCATGCGATCGGTACGCTGGAGAACCCTGTAGACCAGGTTCGGCCTGTCGAACGTTCCCACGAGTTCGATCGGATTCCTGAGATGCAACTGTTCCGCAATGTCCTGGCGAACTCGTGGCGTGGCGGTGGCTGTGAAGGCGTGGACGCTGGCCTCGGGAAAGCGTTCGCGGACGGTCGCCAGTTGACGGTATTCGGGGCGGAAGTCGTGCCCCCATTGGCTGATGCAATGGGCCTCGTCGATCGAGAATCGCCGCACGCCCACGCGCTCGAGCAGATCGACCAGGCCGGAGTTGACGAGTCTTTCCGGCGCTGTGAACAGCAGTCGTATCTCTCCCGCGAGCAGGCGTCCGCGAATGTCCGATCGTTCCGTATCCGACAGTCCGGCGTACAACGCCGCCGCCGGATAACCGATGGCCTCGAGCGAATCGACTTGGTCCTTCATCAGGGCTACCAGGGGAGAAACGACAACGTCGGTCGAGCCGCTGACCAGGGGCGGCACCTGGTAACAAAGGCTCTTGCCGCCCCCCGTGGGCATCACGACGACGGAGTCACGTCCCCCAATCGCGGCTTCGATCGCCTCTGACTGCAGCGGTCTCAGCCGGTCGAATCCCCACCATCGCGAGAGGATGCTGGCAACCGCTATGGAGGGCTCGAGGGGGCTTTCGGCGGGATCATTCATGCGCGCGGCGCCTATGGTCCCGAGGATACCAGCGCCGCTTGCCCATGGACGGTCCGGACCCTCGGGGGCCCGACCCATGCGTCTGCGCTTTCCCCACTTTCGGCAGCGATTCACTACACTGCAGGAATGCTCTGGATCGCCTGGAAGATGCTCGTTGGAAACCGGGTGAAGTACCTGGGCATCATTTTTGGCGTGATGTTCGCCGCGCTCCTGAACGCGCAGCAGTCGAGCGTCTTCTGTGGACTGATGTCACTCACGACGGCCCAGATCCGCGATACGCAGGGCCCGGACATCTGGGTGATGGATCGTGACGTTCAATACGTGGACGACATCAAGCCTCTCTCGGACAACGAGCTCTTTCGAGTCCGCAGTGTTCCGGGAGTGGAGTGGGCCGTGCGGTTTTACAAGGGACTCGCCCGCGCGAGGCTGGAGGAGGGGAGCTATCAGCAGATGATGCTGTTGGGGCTCGACGACGCCTCGCTCATTGGGGCTCCGACGGGCGTCTTCATGGGCTCGATCGCGGATCTCCGTAAGCCAGACGCCGTCATCATGGATGAAGCGGGGTACCGCCGGCTCTGGCCGGGAGAGCCGTTTCGACTCGGCAGCGTCTTTGAGATGAACGATCGTCGCGCGGTCGTTGTCGGACTCACCAAGGCCAGCCGCACCTTCCAGAGCTTTCCCATCATCTTCACCCTCTACAGCCGGGCGATACTGTTCGCTCCCCCTGAGCGGAAAGTGCTGTCGTTCGTTCTGGCTGATCCCGACCCGGATGTGGATCCCGATGAGCTCTGCAGACAAATCGAGGCACGGACCGGACTGCAGGCGCTCACTCGCGACGCGTTGGCTTGGAAGACGATTGGCTACTACCTGCGGAAGACCGGGATTCCTTTGAATTTCGGGATCACCGTGTTTCTCGGCTTCCTCGTGGGCACCGCCATCGCGGGACAGACTTTTTATCTTTTCACCGTGGAGAACATCCGTCAGTTCGGGGCCCTCAAGGCGATGGGAACGGGCAATTGGACGATCCTCATGATGGGTCTTTTCCAGGCCGTGCAGGTGGGCTGCATCGGCTATGGCGTCGGCGTGGGGCTGGCGGCTCTCTTCGGCTGGAGCACCGAAGGCACCGTCAGGCTGTCGTTCTTCATGCCCTGGCAGGTCCCCGCGATCACGGCCGCCGCGGTCTTCATGATCGTGCTGTTGGCGAGCCTGCTCTCGATCCGAAAAGTGCTGGGGGTCGATCCTGCCGGGGTGGTTCGAGGATGTGGCGAGAGTCGGCGCTCGACCGACGTGGACTCGCTCCTGGGCGACCGGAAGGGGGTCCTGCGTCGGCGG
>JBJTBB010000039.1:0-3952 GCA_046091125.1 Planctomycetaceae bacterium | reverse complement strand
CCCTGGGCCAGGTCACCCAGTTGCCAGACGAGTCCGCCGCGGTCATCCGGCGAGGCGGGCGGAACCGTGCTGACGAGTCTCGTCCCGGCAGGAACGAGATCGTGCAGCGTCACTTCACGTGCGATGGCGGCTCCGACGTTACGGACGATCGTCTCGTAGCGAGCGACCTTCCCAACCTGCACCTCACGGGGGCCCCGCTTCTCGAGCGCGACCTGGGGCGTCTGGACACCCTCCAGCTGAAGGGGGCCCGGGCGACCAGCGCCAACTCCCAGAGTGCCTGGTGTCGCGTCGGTAGGGGGGGAGCTGCTTGCATCGGAATCTTCTTCGCCGTCGGACGCGGCCGGAGGCTGAGCGATCGCCGGAGCCATGCCGAATCCACGGCTCCCGTCAACCGATGCCAATCGCTCCGGGCCGCGAGGCGTGCCTGCCATCGGTGAGCTGAGACCCGCTCCAGACGGAGACGTCGGCGGAGTGGAGGGATTCCCGGGAAGGGCCACCGGGACCGGAGCTTCTGGGTCATCGAAGACCGGGGCCGGTTGGGGCGTGGGCGCGGCCGGTCGGACGCTGTCGGAGTTGGTCACAGCGGAAAAAGGTGCCGGAGCCGCCGCCTGCGGGGGTGCTGAAGGATCGGAGGCGAGCTCATCCGGCAGAGCGGACTCGACGCCCTCGACCGCACCGGTGGCGACCGTACCTGATGTCGTCCGCGCATGCGGCGACGCGTGATCGAACGAGCGAAACGAAGGGAGCTCCGCGGCGGAGTCGGTCGAAGCGGAATCGTTGGATGAGCTCTCGCCCAGTTCGGCCTGCGGATCGCCCTGCGGAGTCTCCTCGGCGGAGGTTGGATCGCTGGTCTCGAACGCTGCAGGTGAGACAGTCGCATCATCAAAGGCACCCGGGGTCGCCTCGCTCGAACGAGATGAACCGTCACCGGCGGAGACACGTGACGAGAATGCGGACGCCTTGGGGCGGTCGGTAGAGTTTCGGAATGGCTGCGGGGGAAATGGCGCGGCTGTCACGAGGGCGGCTTCATCGACATGACGGGGAGCCACCGATCGGTCCGCTCCACCGTCTTTGTCATCGCCATGGTCGTGATCAGGACTGACTGGATCGATTTTTTTCCCCGTATCCACAAGGGTGACTGATGGAATCGCGACGGCAGTAGATTCGGCCGACCTGCCGAATCCAGTCCACCAGACGAGGGCGAATCCAGCGGAAGCGCAAACGATTGTCCCGACGATCGCCGCGATCGGGCGAGTACCTCGCGGAGGGACAACAAGCGACTGTCTCGATGCGACCGTCGGTGGTGACGATGCCGATGCGATTGCGGATGGCTGTACAGCCCGATCGTCATCTGATGCTTCCCGTGCAACGATCGCAGCTGCTTCCGGTGGGAGTTGTTGCGGAGCGATTCCTGACTTCGCGTCCTCATCCATGGCGCGCTCCTTGACTGATCTCTGGCAGGCCGAGCAGTTCCGGCGAGTCCCGTCACCCGCTTGGCCTGCGGGGTGGACGGGAGGAACTATCAAGAAGGGGCATTCGGGAGAAGGGCATTCCCAGCCAGTTCGCTCATCCCGATCAGTATCGACCAAGGACTTCGTGAAGTCGGAAATGAAACTTGCCCAGCTTGTCACCGTAATTGCCGGCCGAGATGGCGGGGATGTCGGAACCGACGGCCGCCCGGATGCCTTCGGCCATCGCCCTGGCCACCGCCTCTTCGTTCACGCCGTCGATGACGATCTCCAGGGCAGCTGCCGCTCCTTCGACGAGTTTCGCGCCTCCGGTCTGCGGCTCCATCGGCCGGCCTCGGAGCGATGGGCAGAAGGCCTCGTTGGTCGTTGCTTTGAGTCTTCCTGATCGCGAGCCGACCTTGCTGCCGGATCGCACCACGCCTCCAGGAAATGGTGCGATCGTTCCCACCGTGGCGGCGATTGCGTCGACCCCACGACGGGCTGCGGCGAGAGCGCCCTCGAGGGTCATCGATTGAAGGATGAGGTTGCCGCCCCCCACGCCCTTTGAGACTCCGATCGTGTCTTCCATCACACACTCGCCGTCCATGACGGGGACTCTCCAGAAACGGCGTCCATCGATGACCTTGGTCTTTTCGAATCCATCCCCGAAGTGGCGGACGTGGTCGCCAAGCGGGACGCGTTCAGCGGCTTCAGGCATGCCATCGAAGATGCTCACTGTCGGGCAGGTCAGCCGGCACTGTGCCGCTCGATATGAAACCGCCGTCGCGACGGCGGTCTCGGTGAATGCAAAGGCAAGAACCCGGCCGCAGGGACGTCCGTCGGGTGATTGTTCCGAGGACAGGAGCGTTTCCACCCCGACTTCGGCATCGCAGCCGATCACGCTCGTGCCGTAGCCGCAGAAGGCCGCCAGCCCCGCCGAAAGCCAGTGGGCGTCGTGTGCCGTGACAACCAGGCTCGCGTATCGGAGACGAAAGGCCTCGGCGAACGTGTCTTCGATGACCGTACTGCCAAGCTGCATGGAGAAAGTTCCTGCCGGTGGGTACCGCTGAATGATTCCGGTCGTGAGCGGTCAATCGCCATACTAGCCGCATTCCCGAGGGGGTATCAGCCAGGGGAATCGGCTCCCACCGGACGCTACAGCCCCGCGATCCGTCTCGGCAAGTGCGTCGGTCCGGATGCTCGGGGCGAAGCACGAACATAACCAATGCCCGTAGGTCGCACGGGGCAGGGGGTTCGCAGGCTTCAGACGGATGGCGTACACTAATTTTTTAAATTTTCCCCATCACTCCCGAAAGGTCCGTCCATGCTTGGAAACCCGATCGACCGTGTGAACCGCCCGAGCGTGTCGGATCGCCCCCGCCTCGTGGAAATCTCGCGATTCCTGGCCGCGGCCCTGCTCACGGTGATCTCGCTGCAGCCATCTCTTCGGGCGGCAGACAGGCTCATTGAGCGAGTGCCGGCCGATGCCGCCTTCGTGTCATCGACGCTGCGACTCCAGGAGCAGATCGAGCTTGTCAGGAGCAGCAACGCCTTCAAGACAATCCTCGATATGCCGGCGGTTCGCAAGGTGATCGAGACCTTCGAGGACCAGCTGGAGATTCCCGGAAATCCATTGTCGATGGTGGCGACGATGCTGGAACTCCCGGAGAACCGTCAGGCGATCGATCTGTTACGGGATCTGGTCGCCGTAGACACCTGCGTTCACGGTGGGGACTCGTGCGTCGAGGTCGCAAGGCTGCTGACCGCACTGCAGGAAACCAATCAGGTCGTCGGTGTCCTGCAGATGCTTGGCCGGTCGCCCGCTGGGTTTCAGCCGGACGGTTTGAACATCCAACTCAAGGACGACGATGATGACGAGGCTGCTCGTCGACGTGCGCCAGTGGTGCCAGTGCTGCTGCAGGCCATCGAGGAGGAGGTTTCCAACGAGCAGCTCGGAAGGCGGATGATGCTCGACACGCTCGTCAAGCATCTCGACGCACTCGTCGTACCGGACCTCGTCTGGTCCTTCCGCACGACCATGCCGGACGTAGGTTCGACGCAGATCCAGCGACTGGAGGTACTACTCAAGCTTGTGACACAGGCCGCTCCTCAGCTGATGGACGCCGTCGGGCGGGAATCGGTCGACGGGGCTTCCTTTCTGACCATTACGCTTCCGGGCGACCTCGTGCCCTGGGGCGAACTTGGAATCGAACGGTTTTTCGAAGGCCAGAAGCAGGAAGACGTCGACCTCCTGCTCGATCGGCTTCGGTCACTCAGCCTGGTCGTCGCCATGGGCGTGGCGGAGGACCGTGTGATCCTTTCGATCGGCGGCGGTCTCGAGGAAGTACGCAAAATGCTGGCCGTTGACGCCGGAAAGGGCGTCACGTCGCAGCCGGCCTTCGAACCACTCGCGGCCCATGCGGATCGCCGAGTGACTGGAATCTCCTACTGTAGTGAAGCGTTCAATCGAGCGATTCTTCCCGGCGTGGGATACCTTCGTCGCC
>JBJTBB010000038.1:0-2526 GCA_046091125.1 Planctomycetaceae bacterium | reverse complement strand
GTGCTGATGTCGCCCGTTGCCTTCCTGCAAAAGCCCCTGCGATGGCTTCAGGCGATCACCCGATATGGAGCGACGATCAGCGGTGGGCCGAATTTCGCCTACGAATTGTGCGTGCGAAAGATCGCTCCCGAGCAGCGGAAGGACCTCGACCTTTCGACGTGGTCGCTGGCATTCAACGGCGCCGAACCCGTACGGGCCGAGACGATCGACATGTTCTGCGAGGCCTTCGGCTCATGCGGATTCCGCAGGGAGGCCTTTTATCCGTGCTACGGGTTGGCGGAAAGCACGCTGATGGTCACGGGCGGAATGAAATTCGAGTCGCCCGTCATTCGCAGCTTCGATGGCGAGCAACTTGAAAGGGGGCAGGCTGTTTCCTCCGGGGAATCGCCCACGTCACGACGCCTCGTTGGCAGCGGCAGACAGGTCGAGGGACAGGACGTTGTCATCGCAGACCCAGAGTCGCGAGAGCCCCTGGCAGATGGCTGTGTGGGAGAGATATGGGTCAACGGACTCAGCGTGGCACAGGGCTACTGGAACCGTCCCGAAGAGACCGCCGAGACGTTCGAGGCAATGCTGACGCTGCCGGCTAGGAGGGGTGGGGTCTATCCGGGACCCTACATGCGTACCGGAGATCTCGGTTTCTTCGACCGCGGCGAACTGTTCGTGACGGGGCGACTGAAGGATCTCATCATCATCCGCGGACGGAACCACTACCCCCAGGACATCGAACACACCGTGGAGTCGAGCACGCCCCTGGTGCGTGCTGGGTCCGTCGCTGCGTTCTCCATCGAGGCAGACGGTCGGGAGAGGGTGGTCGTCGTTGCCGAATTGGAGCGCGGCCGCCGGGAGCCTTCCGAAGTTGCCGCCACTTTCGAACTCGTTCGGGCGGCGGTGGCCCGCGAGCACGAACTGACACTTGACGGCCTCGTCCTCGTGCGTCCCAACAGCGTCCCCAAAACGTCGAGCGGCAAGATTCAGCGGCATGCCTGCCGCAAGCAATTCCTCGAAGGCTCACTCGAGGTGGTTGAGAACAGCATCGCCTGGGCGAAAGAGTCAATGGTTCCTGGCGAGGGGCGATTCGCTGTCGTGGCCGATGAAGACGCTCGAACGTCGCCGCGGCCACGGGGACCCCGTCCGCCGTCCCTGAAGCCGGACACGTCCGGGTCGAAGGATGGGTCGGCGGAGGGGGCCAAGGAACCGCCTGACGAGATTCTCGAGGTTGTCTTCGCGGCGGTGCGGCAAATCGCTGCCGAGCGGGCCTCCACGCTCTCGGCCGAAACCAACATCGTCGAATTGGGTCTCGATTCACTCGAGCGAATGGAAATCGTGGCGGTGCTCGAACAGGCCTGCGGCGGGCGGTTTCCCGAACAGATCCTGCCACAGATCGAGACCTGTCGCGAAGTCGCCGAGGCGATCGTCGAGCACATGCCGGCCTTCCGTCCGGCCACCCTGCGCGGTCGATTGCCCGCGGCAGGATCTCCGTCGCCGAGACCGACGTCCGCTCCGGCGATCGAAACCTACGACATCGCCGTGTTCCCTGAGGTGCTCGCCCTGCAGAAGCACATCACGGCCGTCGAGGCCGCCGGACTCGAGAATCCCTATTTCGGGGTCCACGAGGGCGTTGCCGCCGATGTCACGCGGATCGACGGCCGAGAGATGATCAGTTGGGCGACCTACAACTACCTCGGTATGTCGGGAGACGAAGAGGTCGGGCGTGGGGCGAAGGAGGCGATCGACCGGTTCGGGACGAGCGTCTCGGCGAGCCGTCTGGTGTCGGGAGAGCGGACACTGCACGGCGAGCTGGAACGGGCGGTGGCGGAGATGGTCGGCACCGAGGCCGCCGTCACGCTCGTGGGAGGACATGCCACGAACGAGACGGTCATCGGCCACGTCGTGGGGCCGGGAGATCTCGTGCTGCACGACTCGCTCGCGCACAACAGCCTGCTGCAGGGAGCGATCCTCTCCGGAGCGCGACGACGGGCGTTCCCGCACAACGATCATGAAGCCGCCGACACGATGCTGGCGACCCTTCGATCTCAATATCGTCGCGTGCTGATCGTCATCGAAGGGATCTACAGCATGGACGGCGACTTCGCCGACCTGCCGAGATTCATCGACGTCGCCAAGCGACATGGGTCGCTCCTGATGGTCGACGAAGCGCATTCGATCGGCGTCATGGGGCCGACCGGACGCGGCATCGGCGAGCATTTCGGAGTGGATGCATCGGACGTTGACATCTGGATGGGGACGCTGTCCAAGGCCTTCGGCAGCTGCGGCGGGTATATCGCAGGCTCGCGAGTGCTCGTCGAATGGCTGAAGTACACGGTCCCTGGATTCGTGTACTCCGTCGGCCTTCCCCCGGCCGCGGCAGGGGCGGCCCTGGCGGCGATCCGTCTTCTGAGCCGACAGCCCGAGCGGGTCGCGACGCTCGCGGGCAACGCCCCGGTGGGCTCCATCACCACCGCGGCCGGCGCCACGCTGGCGCCCGGCGTCGGCATCGGCACGCTCTCCGCCGGCAACACCGCG
>JBJTBB010000037.1:0-13148 GCA_046091125.1 Planctomycetaceae bacterium | reverse complement strand
GCAGATGCGTGCCGAGGAGCTCTATGAGTCATTGTTGACTGCCACCGCTGCCGATGAGGCGAGAGGTGGGGGTGAGAAGGCGGCCGCGAAGAAAGACGAGTGGCTCGCTCAGTTCGTGATCGCATTCGGCACCGACGAGGGCGATGACTCGACCGTCTTCAACGGTTCGATCCCCCAGGTGCTGATGATGTTCAATGGCGACCTGGTGAAAGCGGCGACGAGCACCGGCAAGGGGGGGTTTCTTGATCGCGTTGCGAGTGGGCCCGGCAAAAACTCCGACAAGATCAACGTGCTGTACCAAGCAGCTCTCGCGAGGTCACCCAGTCAGTCTGAGGCGGCCAAAGCCAACGATCTTTGGGTCGCGCGAAAGGGGGATGCCGCGGCGGCTTTGCAGGATATCTGGTGGGCCGTGCTGAATTCGAACGAATTCATCATGAACCATTGAGGCGCCACGGCGGTTCCCCGGCCGGGAGTCGAGGGCTGCCCGGGGTGATGGGCGGATTGTCGGGGGTGGCGAGGGCTCGGGGGTGATGGTATCTTTTCGGGGACTTTGGATGATTTGATCGAACAGTTTCGTTCGATAAAGATAACTGGTGACTTTCGGGGGTCTGGCTCGCGGGTTTAGGCGCATGCCGAGATCGTTCGACGTTCAGAGGATTATTCGAGAAGCGATTTTCTTGTAGGCATTCATCTCAAGGAGAAGAATCATGGCCATCGACTTCGGCGTCCCAAGCGGCATGAGTCGGAGGCATTTTGTATCTCACATGGCTGGCGCGGCATCGCTTGCGGCACCGGCGACGGCCTTCACCAACTCGTTGCTGGCGAATGCCGCTGACATGAAGAAGCGCCACAAGTCGGCGATTCTTCTTTGGATGGGCGGCGGTCCCAGCACGATGGACATCTGGGATCTCAAGCCCGGTGCTCCGACCGGCGGGCCGTTCAAGCAGATTTCGACGAGTGCAGACGGGGTTGCCATCAGTGAGCACATGCCCTTGATGGCTCGTCAGATGCACCAAATGTCGATCATCAGGTCGATGAGCACCCGCGAGGCCGATCACATGCGGGGCCGGTATTACATGCACACCGGTTATGTGCCGAACCCGAATGTCGAGCATCCCAGTTACGGAGCCGTCATCGCCCACGAACTTGCGCAGCAAGTCCCCGAACTGGAAATCCCTCCGTTCGTCTCCGTCGGTGGCGGGAGCGTCGGACCTGGATTCCTCGGTATGACCTGGGCGCCGTTCGTCGTCGATTCCAATGGCAACGTGCGAAATCTCGACATGGGCATCGATGAAGCCCGGATGGCACAGCGTCTTGAGATGCTCAAGACGGTGGAAAGCCGTTTCATCTCTGAAAACCGTGGTGGTTCTGCAGCCGATCATGCCAAGGTGATCGATCGCACCGTCAAGTTGATGACGAGCGAGCAGATGAAGGCATTCAAGGTGATGAGCGAGCCCAAGGAGGTGTTGGCGAAGTATGGGCTCGACCAGCCGGCGATGGGTGGTGGCGGCTTTGCCCGTGGGTGCCTGATGGCTCGCAGGCTCGTGGAGTCTGGCGTGCCGTTCGTCGAAGTCGATTTGGGTGGCTGGGAAAACCACGACGGCATTTTCCCTATTCTCGAGGATATGAAACTGCCCGAATTGGATCGTGCGATGAGTGCGTTGGTTTCGGATCTCGAGGAAAGAGGCCTTCTCGACGATACGGCGATCATCTGGATGGGTGAGTTCAGCCGGACGCCCAACATCAATGGGAATGCCGGCCGTGATCACTGGGCGAGAAGTTGGAGCGTCGTCGTCGGTGGTGCGGGATTCAAGCGGGGTGTGGTCGTTGGTGAAACAAGTTCGGATGGCAAGGAAGTCGTGACCGAACCGTATACCTCGCAGGACGTGATGGCGAGCGTCCTTGCGTCGCTCGGCATCTCCCTCGAGACCACGTTCACCGCCAAGAATGGAAGACCCATGAAGATCGCGAACTCAGGGCGAGTGATCAAGGAACTCTTCGCCTGAAACCAACTCGGGTAGCCCCGGGATTGGTCGGTGGCGAATCGGATGATCACGGCGGTGTTCCGAGTTCTCCGTCACATGTCGGACGAACCGTCGGCGGGGTGGCCCTTGCCAAAGGGTCAGTCGGTCCGCTTGTCCTGCTCGTGGTGCCGGTTCTCATCGAACAGACGCTTGCGCTCGGTGTCGGGTTCACGGACAAATGGCTTGCCGGAAATGTCCTGATCGGCGCTGAGACGCTTGCGGCTGCCGGTCTTGTCACGTATTGCGTCGGATTCCTCCCGAGCTTGTTCGCGATTCCAGCGGTTGGGGCGACGGCGCTCGTCGCGAGGGCGTTCGGGGGAGGCGATCCCAGGGCGGCTTGGCAGGCGGCTGCAGGCTCGTTTGCGGTCGGGGGCGTGATCGCTGCCTTGGTGATGGCTGCGGGCTGGTGGATTGGTGTCGATGGGGTGACGCATCTCGGGCTGCCGCCGGGCTCGTCCGCGCTCGCCGGTCGATACCTCGGAATCATGGTGCCTGCAGTCCCGGCGATCATGATCGTCAATGTGGGTGTCGCCGTGCTCCGTGGCGCGGGTTCGATGACAACCGGCCTCGTTGCGATGACCGTCGTCAATGCGGTCAACGTTGTCATCAGCGGCTGCCTTGCGGCCGGACTCATGGGCTTCCCGCGACTGGGCTGGGACGGCCTCGCATGGGGTACGGCGGCTGGATGGTGGTGCGGCGCCTGTGTCGTCATTGTTTCGTTGTTCAGTCCCATGCAGTCCATCAGTCCGTCGATGAGTGCCGACGCCGGCCGACTGGTGATTCGACGCGTGTTGGCCATCGGTGGACCAGCCGGACTCGATGCGATTCTCAACGCTGGGCTGCAATTGGCATTTCTGGGCATCGTGAATCGTCTTGGAGACGTCGATGCCGCGGCACATGCGCTTGCCATCACGATTGAGTCGTTGGCTTTCCTGCCCGGGAGCGCGTTTCAGGTTGCCGCCTCGACACTGTGTGGCCAGTTTCTCGGAGCTGGTGACGTGACGCGGGCTCGCCGGAGCGTGTTCCTGGCCGCCTTCGCCTGTATGGCACTGATGGGGCTCATCGCCGTGATCTTCTTCTGGCAGGCCGATCGCCTTGCCGGATGGTTCGTCGGGGGACTGGAACGACAGCCCGAGGTGGCCAGCCGGGCGGCCGCGTTGGTGCGCATCGTTGCCTTTGCCCAGCCATTCCTCGCGATGCTGATGGTTTTCAGCGGTGCGTTGCGGGGCGCTGGCAGGACGAGGCTTCCGCTGGTCGTGAATCTGGCCGGATTGGTGGTCGTCAGGTTGCCTCTGGCGCTGTTCCTGACGGCTTCTGTCGTGTCGCTCCCGGGCTTCCGGGTCGAGCTTTCCGGCCCCGGGCTCGGGGTCGTCGGGGCATGGTTGGCCATGGCGGCCGATCTCGGCACGAGGGGAGTCGCCATGATGGCCGTGTTCGTCGCGAGTACGGGACGCCGCGATTCGTCTGGTCTGCACCGCGCCGATCGGTAGACTTGCTCCAACAAATCCGGGTTCATAACGGAGTCCGAGGCACTGGCCGAGATGCCAGGAGGCTCGGTTGCGTCCCAGGATGGCCGATTCCTGAACCAGTGGGAGCCGTCGTCAAATGGCCGTCGATCTCGACGTGGAAACCTGGACGCCCGCGGAAGCGGCCGACCTTTACGAGGTCACCCGTTGGGGCAATGGTTACTTTTCCGTCAGTTCCAGCGGACACCTCTTGGTCCATCCGGACAAGAATCCGAGCAGGTCGATCGACCTCAAACAGCTCGTCGATCGATTGCAGGTGAGAGGCATCGATCTGCCGATCCTGCTGCGGTTCGCAGAGATCCTGAAGCACAGGCTCGGCGAACTGCATGGAGTCTTCGAGTCTGCGATGCGGGACGCCGGCTACCAAGGAGGCTACTGCTGTGTCTACCCGGTGAAGGTCAACCAACAGCGGCAAGTGGTTGAAGAAGTGCTGCAGTTCGGCAAGCCCTACCGCTTTGGTTTGGAGGCGGGGAGCAAGCCGGAGCTGCTGGCGGTCGTCGCGCTCGCCGACAACGAAACCCCGATTATCTGCAACGGTTTCAAGGACGCCGAGTTCATAGAAACGGCGATGATCGCCCAGAAGAACGGTAGACACATCATTCCCGTCCTCGAGCGGGTCTCCGAACTGCATCTCGTCCTCGAGTACGCGGAAAAACTCGGTGTCCGGCCGCGGATCGGGATGCGAGTCAAACTCGCCACGAGAGGAGCTGGTCGCTGGCAGGCCTCGGGTGGCTTCAGGAGCAAGTTTGGGCTCACGGCCAGTGAATTGATGAAGGGGCTCGAGCTCCTCGCGTCCCGTGGAATGGAGGACTGTCTGCAGCTGTTGCATTTCCACCAGGGCAGCCAGATCACCAACATTCGCCATATCAAGGCAGCCCTCACCGAAGCCTCTCGCGTCTATACCGAGTTGGTGAAGCGTGGTGCCGGGCTGCGATACCTCGATGTAGGAGGGGGGCTGGGGGTCGACTACGACGGATCTCAGACAAACTTCGAGTCGAGCGTGAACTACAGCCTTCAGGAATACGCCAACGACGTCGTGCATCAGGTTCAGGCGGCCTGCGACGAGGCAGGGGTGCCTCATCCGACGATCGTTTCCGAAAGCGGGCGGGCGATCGTGGCGTACCACAGCATGCTCGTGTTCGCGGTTTTGGGTGTCTCGGAGCAGGGGGGCGTGGGCGCCGTCGAAGAGCCCCCTCCCGATGCGCCCCAGCCGCTGCACGACCTGGCGGACACCTTCCAAGGAATCAACGTCCGGAATTTGCTCGAGAGCTATCACGATGCCCAGCAGGCCCTCGACACGGCGATGAGTCTCTTTTCAACAGGCCATCTCCCGCTCCACATGCGGAGTCTTGCCGAAAGTCTGTATTGGGCGATCTGCCGACGAATTCGAAAGTTCGCCAAACAGTTGGAATACGTTCCGGAGGAACTCGAGGGGCTCGAGGCCTCGCTGTCCGACACCTACTTCTGTAATTTTTCCCTCTTTCAGTCGATTCCCGATAGCTGGGCCATCAAGCAACTGTTCCCTGTGATGCCGATCCATCGCCTCGACGAGCGGCCCACCAGGTCTGCCGTCCTCGGGGACGTCACCTGCGATTCCGACGGCAAGATCGACCAGTTCATCGATCGAAGAGACGTGAAGCGTACGCTGCCGCTGCATGTGTTCGAGGGAGGGGCCTATTACCTTGGCGCGTTCCTGATCGGCGCTTACCAGGAGATCCTCGGCGACCTGCACAATCTCTTCGGCGACACGAACGCCGTTCACGTGAGCATGGATCCCAAGGGTGAGGCGGTCTTGGATGCCGTCATCAAGGGGGATACGGTCCGTGAAGTGCTCGACTACGTCGAATTCGATCCCAATCAATTGGTTCAGAAACTGCGTGATTCGATCGAGCAGGCCGTTCGCGAGGGACGCATCTGTGACTCACAGGCCGGAAGATTCCTGCGTTTCTACGAAGAAGGGCTGGGCGGCTACACCTATCTAGAGGAGCCCACGGAACGCTGAGTGGCGCGGGTCATGTCGCCAGCCGGATGTCGAGACCCCTCATCGGGGTCTGACGCCGCGTTTCGACGGCGGCAACGCGTGCCAATCGGCCTGATCCGCCACGATCATGGAATGCATCGGTGTGGGCGGCGTCGCGCTCAACCAAACGCCGCTCGATTGGAATGGGAACAGGGATCGCATTCTCCGTGGTCTCTCTGAGGCCAGAGAGGCCGGGCTCGCCGTCGTCTGTTTTCCCGAGTTGTGTATCAGCGGCTATGGCTGCGAGGACGCTTTCCTATCCCCCGGTGTCCAACGGATGGCGATGGAGGTGCTCCTGGAGATCGCCCCCGCCAGTCGTGGGATCATCGCCGCCGTGGGCCTTCCCGTACGCTTCGAGAGTGCGGTGTACGACTGCGTCTGCCTGCTCGTGGACGGCAGGCCGGCGGGCCTCGTCGCCAAACGTCATCTTGCCGGCGAGGGAATTCATTATGAGCCCCGCTGGTTTCGCCCCTGGCCCATCGGACGGCGGGAGACGTTCCGATTCGACGACGTGGAGATCCCGCTGGGTGACTTGCGTTTCGATTGTGCGGGTGTTCGGATCGGCTTCGAGATATGCGAGGACGCGTGGGTCGCAGCACGTCCCGGCGCAGATCTCGCCCAACGAGGCGTCGATCTGATTCTCAATCCCTCCGCGAGCCACTTCGCCTTCGGCAAGGAATCGGTTCGCGAACGGCTCGTCGCCGAGGGATCGAGGGCCTTCGGTGCCGCATACGTCTATACGAACCTGCTGGGGAACGAGGCGGGTCGCGCGGTGTACGACGGGGGGGTTCTCGTGGCTGCCGAGGGGCGAATTGTCGCAGCGGGTCGCCGGTTTTCGTTCGGCGACGTCGCCGTGGTGGGGGCCGCCATCGACCTGGACCTGATTCGTGTGGCCCAGGTCCGACTCGGTCAGTCCCAGGGCTTCGAGGCGGTCGATGAGACCTTCCGCCGTGGAGGCGACGGCGTCGAGGAGTGTCTTCGGCTCGGCTATCGCATTCCCAACTGCGACAGCCATCTCAGTTCGGGACGCCGGCGGGATCAATGGGAAAGCGGATCGTTCGTCAAGGAGGAGGAATTCACCAGGGCGGTCGCGCTCGGGCTTTTCGATTACGCGAGAAAGAGCCGGTCGCGAGGCTTCGTCGTGTCTGCGAGCGGAGGCGCCGATTCATCGGCGGTGGCCTGTCTTGTGTCGATGGCAATTCGTCTGGCTGCGGGTGACCGGGGTGTCGCTGAAACCGCGGCCTTCCTCGGACTCGACCTTTCTCGCATGCGTCCTGTCGGGACGCTGCCCGGTGAGGAACACGCCGATGTTCTCCGGTCCATCGTGCATGCCGCTCTCTATTGCGTCTACCAATCCACGGACAACTCAGGCACAGTCACGCGGGCTGCAGCTCGTGCGATCGCCGAGGCGATTCATGCGACATTTCACGAGTTCGACGTCCAGCCGCAGGTTGACAGGTACCGGGCGCTCGTCGAGAAGGCAATCGAGAGGTCCCTCGACTGGTCTTGCGACGATGTCGCCCTCCAGAACGTCCAGGCGAGGGTTCGCTCGCCGGGGGGGTGGATGCTTGCCAATGTGCTCGGTGCCCTCCTTGTGTCGACGTCGAATCGCTCGGAAGCCGCCGTTGGATACGCCACGATGGACGGCGACACCTCCGGAGGGATCGCGCCGATCGCCGGGATCGACAAGGCCTACCTGAGGCGGTGGCTGGCTTGGTGCGAACGGGTCGGACCTCAGGGGCTCGGGCCGATCCAAGCCCTCGCGGCCGTCAACTCGCAGGAGCCGACCGCTGAACTCCGTCCGCCCGCTTCCGGGCAAACCGACGAGGCCGATCTGATGCCGTACGACGTGCTCGATGCGACCGAGCGCTCCGCCGTGCGCGACAAGCGGACACCGCTCGAGACCTGGCGGCAGTTGGTGGATCTCTTTCCCCGCCATCAACCAGATCGGTTGGCATTGTGGACGGAGCGTTTTTTCCGCCTTTGGAGCCGCAACCAGTGGAAACGGGAGCGTTACGCCCCATCCTTTCACCTGGACGACGAGAGTCTCGATCCGAGAACGTGGTGCCGCTTCCCGATCCTTTCCGGGGGCTATGAAAGGGAACTGGCTGACTTGCGGAGGGTCGCCGGGGTATCTTGAGGGTAGTCGCGCGATCAGGGGGAACGTGAAAGAGCGACTGCTGTACGAGTCATCCCTTCACCATTGCGATCAGGAGCCCGCTCCATGGTCAAGTCGTCGATCGCGTCAAGTCACCACGCCGGATGTCATGAGACTCCTCGAGGCGGGTCAAAACCGCGCAAGACCGCAGAGCGATCGAACCGGCGTCGGTTTCTGGCGACCTCTGCCGCGGGTTTCGCGGCTGGCTTCGTGATCAGTGGCACGAAGTCGAGCGGAAGGATTCTTGGGGCGAACGAACGGATCCGAGTGGCTGTCACGGGAGTCAATGGACGCGGTGGGTCGCACATCGACGGTTACAGTGGACTGTCGAATGTCGTCGTGACGACGTTGGTCGATCCTGATTCCCGTGTCTTCCCGAGCCGCATCGAGCAAGTCAAGTCGCGTTACGGCGGAGCCACACCGACGTGCGTCAAGGACCTGCGAGAGGTGCTCGATGGGGATGCCATCGACGTGGTAAGCATCGCCTCCACCAATCATTGGCACGCCCTCCTCTCGATCTGGGCCTGTCAGGCCGGAAAAGATGTCTACGTCGAAAAGCCCTGCAGTCACAACGTCTACGAAGGCCGAAAACTGGTGGAAGCTGCGAGGAAATACGAACGCATCGTCCAGCACGGCACGCAGAATCGTTCGGACGAACGCTGGGCTGCCCTTGCGGCAGCGGCCCGAAGCGGAAAATACGGCCGGCTACTCGTCGCGTACGGGTATGCAAGCAAGCCGCGACCCAGTATCGGCTTCAAGGAGCCGAAACAGCCGCCGTCGGACTTCGACTTCGATCTGTGGCTTGGTCCCGCTCCCCAGCAGCCCTATCACGACAACATCGTCCACTACAACTGGCACTGGTTCTGGGACTTCGGCAACGGGGAGATCGGCAATCAGGGCGTTCATCAGATGGATCTGGCCCGTTGGGGGCTGCCTGTCGACGCCGTACCCAAGAGTGTGGTGAGCCTGGGTGGGCGATTCGGCTACAAGGATCAGGGGCAGACGCCGAATACCCAGTTGACGATCATCGATTGCGGTGGGCCAAAGATCATTTTCGAGGATCGCGGTCTCGTGGGGACCAAACCGGTCGTGCGGGACGCCAAACCCGATTCCCCAAGGGTCACCAATGAATACCTCTGTGAGGGAGGACTTCTCCGAGACGGTCGATTCTTCCCGAATGACGCCCCGGATTCAGCAGGAGAGCCGATTGAATCGATCGAACCCCCGAAGCCAGGCGGGCCTTTTGGCAATTTCATCGAGGCCGTTCGATCGCGGGATCGTTCCGTCCTGAATGCTGAAATTCTCGAGGGGCATCGCTCGAGCCTGCTTTGCCACATCGCGAACATCTCGTATCGAGTGGGTGTCGAGGCCCCACTCGCGGAAGTGCCATCAGCCCTCGGCTCCGATGGGCGGGCCATCGCGGCCTTCGAATCGATGCGGGACCACCTCGTCACGCATGCCGGCCTTGACGTGTCGCGCGATCGCATCCGGATTGGTCGGCTATTGGTCTGGGACGATGCCCGGGAGACCTTCTCCGACCCGGAGGCGGACAGGCTTCTTACCCGCGAGTATCGGTCCCCATTTACAGTGCCGGAAATGGTCTGAAGCCGTCCTGCTGGATGCAAAACCCCCTGGTTTCACGATGTTTACGGATGGAAACAGGTATCGCCGAGCAGTAGCGTGCCTGCTACCGTCCCTCGGTCGTCGTCCGAAGACTCCCCGAATGAGCGGCCGAGCGGGTGCCTGTCGGCAATTGTCGTCCGTTCAAAGCGATGGATCGACTTTTGACGGGAAGCGGGTGACGCCGACGTGGCAGCCAGGAGGGCGGTATCGATGTCGAACGAACTTGGTGCTGGAGGCCGCCGAGCGCCCCGTTTGTCGAAATGGGTGGTGTTGAGCCTCGCGGTGCTCGTGACGGTTCTCGTTTGGCGGGTCTGTCCAGCTGCGGAACAGGCTCCGCCGCGGCTCGCCGCGGCTCCGATGTCGGTGGAGGAGGCTGCCGGACTCGAACGCTTGCTCGCGGCTTGGGAGGCCAGGAACGCGGCCGTGAAAACCTGGTCCTGCACGTTCTACAAGTGGGAATACAACGCCTGGAGCCCGGCCGATGCGGCTGGAGACCGTCTGGCGTTCGCTGAAAGCACGGGAGAGTTGAAATACGCCGCGCCCGACAAGGGACTCTTCCGTGTGCGGGAATCGAGACAATGGAACCCGCAGACCAGGCGCTACGAGGCCAAGAGCATCGCCGGAGAGCACTGGGTCTGCAACGGCATGAGCATCTACGAGTTTCGACATGAGGAGCGTCAACTCCGGGAAACTCGTCTGCCCCCGGAGATGCGGGGCAAGGCGATCAGCGACACCCCGCTTCCCTTCCTGTTCGGCGCGAAAGCGGAGACGCTCAAGGCCCGCTACACCATGCGACTCGTCACGCCTCCGGGAGTGACCGACCAAATATGGCTCGAAGCGTTGCCGAAGTGGCAGGGTGACGCCGCCAATTTTTCGAAGGCGGAATTGATCCTGCAGGCAAGAGACCTGATGCCGTTTGCCATCCAGATCTACAAGCCGGGTGGTCAGGATCGAGACGTCTATCAGTTCGATCCCAAGACGAATCTGATCGATCGAGGTCTCGATCTCATTCGAGACTTTTCAAAGCCGGTGACCCCGCTGGGTTACACGTTCATCCTCGAGGATGCCGGTTCGGCCGCCCCTGCCGGGCAACCGGGCGGTCGGTGACCGACGTCGCTATACTCTCGACGTTCGTGGCCAAGGATCAGTTCGTCGAGGGTCTTCGATGTCGTTGGTCGATCCCGATCATCCGCTCGTCAAACTCGTGCAGGATGATCGTCGCTATCCGCTGGATGCCTACATCTTCATCCTCGAGGCGCTCTCTTATGCACAGGACAAATTGGGCATGGGGGACGAGTCGTCGCCTCCGGAGGAAGCCGTCGCGGAACCGCCTGGTGAAGGGGAGCCGGCCACCCGTGGGCGGGCCCGTCGACGCCGTCGGCGGGACCGTCATCTCACGGGGCAAGAGTTGTGCGAGGCCGCCCGAATCTATGCGCTCGAGCAGTACGGTTACCTTGCGAGCGTGGTGCTGCGCAACTGGGGCATCACTCGCACCGATGATTTTGGTGAACTCGTCTACAACTTGATCGGGATAGGCCAGATGCGCAAGACCCGGCGAGACAGGCGAGAGGACTTCAACGGTGTCTTCGATTTCGGCCATGCGCTTTCGCGGGACTACACCTTTTCGATCCCAGAAGCACCGAAAGAGGCGGAGGAGCGTTAGTCTGGAGGGGCGAGTGATGACGGCGCTCCCACCCGTGGGCCGACCATTGCTGCGGAGCAGTGAACGTGGCGGATGGCATGCAAGTCGATACCGGGAAGGATCTGGTGATGCGCCCGGCCGGCACAGGGACGGTCTGCCCCCGACCACTGGTTTGGCTGATCGCCGCCGCGATCTCGGAACTCGCATGGGTCCTGTTTCTTGCATGGATGGCGACTCGTGTGGACTCGCCCTGATGCAGCGATCAATTGACGGTTGGCGACGGCTCGGGGGTCGAAGATACCGGCGGTGCGCCGTCCGACCCGAGCATGCTCGATGGTCGAATGGCCTGTGGAGCGATTGGTGCGATCAGCCCGATGTGCGTGAGGAGCTCGATCAACGTGCGCGATCCTCGTGCGGCCACGATGTATGAACGTTGCCATTGTTCCCCCAACGTGGATCGGTTTCGTGCCGCTGGGCACGTATCTCGTAACGCTCGGCGTCGTGCATTTGCGGCGGAGTCCACTTGCCGTTCCCGGTCCACTCGATGCGGTTGCTCTGGCGGGTGGTCTCGTGGGACTGATGCTGATCGGCCCCATTCCGCTCATCGAACCTGCGGTCCATGCCGGGCCTTGGGGATGGTTCATCCTCTTGATCGTGGGCCTGACCGCCCTGGCCGTCGGGGTGCTAGCATCCAGGCCCCGGCTGGTCGTCTACAACGTTTCGCTCGAGCAGATGCGGCCAATCGTCGCAGAGGTCGTGCTCAGCCTCGACCCAGCTACTCGATGGGCTGCGGACACGGCTGCGATGCCATCGCGGGGCATTCAGGTCCACGTCGAGCGAGGGGCCATGCGGAGCGTGTCCCTGGTCGCGTTGGGGCCCCGTCCATCCCCGGAGGCCTGGAGCGAATTCTGCCGCAGGTTGAGGCGGGCCGTGCGAAATCTGAAGGTCCGTTCAAACCCTTGGAGCGGGGTTTTTCTCCTGACAGGCGCGGTGGTGCTATCGGTCGCCTGTTGGATGGCGTTTTCCTGATTGTGTGAACCGGACGCGATGCCAGTCTCGGACTTCCACGGAGCGAGGAACGCCTCAACCCGTTTTGACCGTTGCCGACGTCGGCATTACATTCTTTCTGAAAGGCCCGGGGTGCTTGGAAGCGTTGAGCACGCTCCGGCCGTCGGTCCCAGAGCGATCCCTTACCCACCCGCGTACCACGTCGGAGCAGCCTGTATGAACCCTCATTCCTTTGTGCATGTTGCGATCGCAGCCATTTGTGCGACGGTCATCGTCTGCCTCTCGACTCCGGCATCATCCGCGGACGCCGTGCAGGCAACCGGTCCCTTGGTCGGCACGATGAAAAAACTCGATGGAAAAGAGGTCGATCTCAGCGGCTACCGCGGCAAGGTCGTGTTGATCGTGAATGTCGCGAGTCAGTGTGGCTATACGCCGCAGTATGCGGGCTTGCAGCGACTCTTCGATCAGCACAAGGATCGGGGGCTGGTCGTTCTGGGGGTGCCGGCGAACGAAGTCGGTGGGCAGGAGCCCGGCAGCGACAAGGAGATCGCGACGTTTTGTTCCGCTCGGTACGGCGTCACCTTCGACATGCTGTCCAAGGTCGTCGTAAAGGGCCCCGACATGTGCCCGCTCTACAAGTCGCTCACCACGACGTCGACTCCTGCGGGGGACGTAAAGTGGAATTTCGAGAAGGTCCTGATCGGTCGGGATGGTCGAATTGTCGGCCGTTTCGCATCCAAGGTCGCGCCGGACGATCCTCAACTCGTCGCCGCGATCGAGAAGGAGCTCGTGAAGAAGTGACGGCTCGGGCCGTCGGCTGAGGATTTCGTCCGCAACGAAGCAGACGGGTTCGTGGGGAAACGTGAACGCTGTCGAGCGTTCGTCCTCGGGCGGCCCGTGCCCTCAGGCGGCCCGTGCCTCGCGGCTGGAGTGCCGCTGTGTCGAGATCACTCGCTTCTCGAGCCAGGTCGGCCTGCCCTGGACCTCGCGATAGGTCCGGGCGACGTACTCGCCGATGACCGAAATCGTCGCGATCTGCACGGCAGCCGTGGCCGTGATGATTGCGCCGATGGTCGGCAGGCCCGCCCAACCGTTCACGCACGCCGACACGATGAAGAGAAGGGCGACCGCGGCCATCGCCGCCGCC
>JBJTBB010000036.1:0-5498 GCA_046091125.1 Planctomycetaceae bacterium | reverse complement strand
CAAATAGGCGGCTCTTCAATGTCGTCGAACATGGTCGCGCAGGGCTCGTTCCGTCGGAGTGAGCGACTCCTCCGCCGGTGCGAGATAGAGCTCGGATCGATTTCGAGGCATGTCTTCCCCGATGCCGGCCTTCGTGGCGGGTGGTCCACTCGTCACATGGTTCGATTGGTCGCTCTCGACCAATGCGACCGATGACGTCGGAACGGCCTCCGCCCGGTCCCTTCTGCCCAGGGCCACCGCCGGCATCTGCGAGGGCATCGTTGGAAGCCCGGGGTCCGACGCCTTTGGTGTCAGCGCCGCCGTTGGATATGTCGTTCGGTAGACGAATCCAAGGCCCGACTCCTCGAGTTGTTCGTGGATCGACGACAGCGCCGCAAACAGCCCCTCGTTATCGGCCGGGTCGGCTGCCTGACAGACGCCGATCAGCGTTCCGTCTGACGCGAAGAGACCGCCGCCACTCCGCCCCTGCACGGGCTGCCCGGCGACCTGCACATTGGGCGGTCCAAGATACTTGTCGATCGTCGTCACACGGCTCACGTGCACCGTTGGCTCGGCACCGCCATCACAGCCGACGGTATGGACCGACTCGCCGACGGAAAGTCGCCTGTCGTTCCCACCGACCCGGGCAGCCGTGACCGGCTCATCGGTGAAGACACTTACGAGAGCCAGATCCCTTTCGAGATTCCAGGAAATGACCTGTCCGGCAAGGCCTCATGCGGCAGGGCTGCCGCAGAGGTCCACCTCCACGCGTCCCCCGCCCGCTGAATCCCTGAAGATGTGGCCGCAGGTGAGGATCAGAGCCTCTCCTTGTCGACAGTCGATGACGGTGCCCGTTCCCCACGAGGCACCCTTGCCATCCTCGACCCGCAGCCTGGCCGAGGTCGCGAGGAGTCGCCGCGCGGCCTGATCGTCCACGAGCGTTGCAACGGATTCATTCAAAGGAACGGTCGTTGCGATCGGCCCACGCTGTGGGGACGCTTGCGTGTTCACGATCGTAGCCGGTTCCAGGGGGGGGCGATTCGAGACGCCTCCGCCGGTCGTCAATCCCTCGCCCGGACGGCTCGGTTCCGTGACCAGTGCCCGGGCGACCGGTGTGGCCGCACGCGGCACCCCGGGGATGGCTACTTCCGGCACGGCTGCCGACGAATTGGCCGCCGCAAGCGGCTCCGAGGCCGTTGGTATGGACCGCCTCATCAGCGACTCGAGAGCAGATCGGGTCGTCACGCCGCCGATTCGGCCCTTCTCCTCACCTCGAACGAGAAGCACGTAGCAAGGTACGCCCGTGATACCGAAGCGCCGCACGAGGTCCGGTTCGACATCCACGTCGACATGTCGGACGAGCCATCCGGATCTCGAGAGATCGCCGATGACCGGCTGCATCTGCCGACATGGTCCGCACCATGACGCTCCGAAATCGAGCAGGATGACATCGCCCGGTGCGAGCGGTCTGTCGTCTGCATGGATGTATCCCGACGGTCCACTCAGGCATGCTGTCAGAGCGAGCAGCCGCGCAGCGACGCCGACGAAAGGGCTTGCCGCCATGCGGCTCCGGTGACTTGTACGAGACGGCATCGTGATTCTCCGAACGAGGCGAGGGCGGTCCGGGCGGGGAACGCAGTGCGTTCTCGGATTCCCGGCAAGGTCGCGCTTCAGGCCCGCCGCTGACCGCCTCCCCTCGAAGCGGGACGGATGGTGGCAGCCGTCGGTCCCTGGAACAAGTCCACTTTGACCCCCGCCAGATCGCGTGGTGTACGGCGACGAGGGCAGTACCGGCAGCAATCGGCCTGACGAAGCCTCGCTTCCCATCTGTACAATCCCGCCTCCTCCTGCCCTCTTCCCGCCGCCAACCGACGCATGTCCAACCGCCGTATCCTCGTCACCTCCGCACTGCCCTACGCCAACGGCCACATCCACATCGGTCACCTGGTCGAATACATCCAGACCGATGTCTTCGTGCGATTTCAACGTCTGCGCGGGCACCGGGCGATCTACCTCTGTGCCGACGACACCCACGGCACCGCCATCATGATCCGCGCCCGGGCGGAGGGTCGCGACGAGCGCGAACTGGTGGCCGACATGCGGCAGGCCCACCTCGCCGACTTCGAGGCCTTTGAGATTGCGTTCGACCACTATGGCTCGACCGACAGCGAAGCCAATCACCGATGGTGCGGCGAGATATGGCAGCGACTGAAGGCACGGGGCATGATCACTTCGCGTGAGGTGCGGCAATTGTTCGATCCCGAAGCGGGATTGTTTCTTGCCGATCGTTTCGTGAAGGGCGTCTGCCCCCGGTGCAAGGCGGCTGACCAGTACGGCGATGCATGCGAAGTGTGTGGTGCCACCTACACGCCGGCCGAACTGATCGACCCCCGGAGTACCCTCTCGGGGGCGGTGCCGGAAACGCGATCCGCCGAGCATCTGTTCATCGGCATCGAGTCGATGCATGACTTTCTCGATCGCTGGACGAGGGCATCGGGCGCCCTGGACCCGAAGGTGGCCAACTACCTTGCCGGGCATTTCCTGGGTGAGCCCCTTCGGGAATGGGACGTCTCACGGCCGGCTCCCTATTTCGGATTCCCCATTCCCGGCGCGCCAGGGCAGTTCTGGTACGTCTGGTTCGATGCTCCCGTCGGGTACGTGGCCGCGACGGCAGAGTGGTGCGATCGTCATGGCGAATCGCTCGAGGCATGGTGGGGACGTGGAAAGCCCAATGATCCCCCGTCCGAGATCCATCACTTCATCGGCAAGGACATCGTCTACTTTCACACGCTGTTCTGGCCCGCGATGCTCGAGGCCGCTGGGCTTTCACTTCCGACGCGGGTGCGCGTCCACGGCTTTCTCACCGTCAACGGGCAGAAGATGTCGAAGTCGAGGGGCACCTTCGTACGGGCGCGGACGTACCTTGAGCACCTCGATCCCTCGATGCTCCGCTACTACTATGCCTCCAAGCTTTCCGGCGGCATCGACGACATCGATCTCGACCTCACCGACTTCACGGCGAAGGTCAACGCCGATCTCGTGGGAAAGGTCGTGAATCTGGCAAGTCGCACCGCCCGTTGGCTGGAGTCGACCGGCCTCTCTCCGCGGTATCCAGATGATGGCGGACTCTTTGCACGGGCTGCAGCCGATGCGGACGCCATCGCGGAAGCCTACGAGGCCTGCGACTTCGCCCGTGCGATGCGACTGGTGATGCAGGCGGCCGACAGGGCCAATGCCTACGTGGATGCCGAGCAACCCTGGAAATTGGCTCGACAGGGTCCGGGTTCGGCCGCGAGGCTTCAGGACTCGGCGAGCGTTGCGCTCAACCTCTTCCGCCAGATCATGGTCTTCCTCGCACCGGTCCTGCCGTCGCTGGCCCGAAAGGCCGGTGACCTCGTCGGTGGTCCGATCATCGACTGGGATGAATCCCGAAGGCCCCTCGTGGGCCTGCCTGTCAATCGCTTCGAGCCGATGCTCAGGCGGGTCGAAGCGGAACAGGTCACTGCGATGCTTGAATCCTCACGTGAAACTGACGGAACAATTTCAGCGAGCCCGCACGGTCGACCGACACGGACGCGAAACGCGCCTTTCCCCACGCAACCGAAGGGAGATCCCATGCCCAACGACCCCACTGCACCGCTCGACGCCGAGCCGCTCGCCCCCGAGTGCACGATCGATGACTTCACGAAGGTCGATCTACGAGTCGCGAGAATCCTCGTCGCCGAGGAGGTGCCGGAGGCCCGAAAGCTTCTCAAGCTCACCGTCGGACTCGGCGGCGACACGCGGAGGACGGTCTTCGCCGGCATCAAGGGGTTCCATGCTCCGGAATCGCTCGTTGGGCGGCTGGTCGTGGTCGTGGCGAACCTCGCTCCACGTCAGATGAAATTCGGTTTGAGCGAGGGCATGGTGGTGGCGGCCAGTGGCGCCGGGGCCGAGGGAGTTTTTCTGCTTTCACCGGACAGTGGCGCATTACCGGGCATGCGGCTGCGCTAGACGATTTCGGAAAAAGCTCGGGCCGCTCTTCGCTCGATGAATGCCGAGGGGGCTATGCGCATGCTCTTCAAGCCGTTTCGGAAGAGAACGCACGCACCTCATCGATCGAATGACAGTGGCTGGCGAGCATGACAAGTCTGTCGAAACCCAGGGCTGCGCCGACACCTTGCGGCATTCCAGAGTCGTGCGCCGCCAGCAATCTGGCCGGAATCGGAAGAGCCCCGCGGCCGTTCGCGACCCGGACACGATTGGCCTCGTCGATCCGTCGGCGGAGTTCATGAGCGCTGGTTTACTCCTCCCATCCATTGGCCAATTCGATCCCACGCACGAAAAGCTCGAATCGCCTCGCGAGTGGCGGACTTCCCGAGACTCGGGCGAATGCGGCCTGTGAGGCAGGCCAATGCTCTAGCATTGTCGGCCGCCAATGACCGAGGGCCGGACCGACCACCCCGGAGAGAATGAGTTCGAACCAGTCGTCGGCCGACGGAGAATGATGCTCCGGCAAGAACTGGCCGTGCCGATGTCCCACGGCTGACCACTCCGCGAGGGTCGCCGTGAGCGGATCGATCCCGGCGTGAGCGACAAAGGCTTCCTGGCAACTCACCCGCTCGAGGCCTTCGGTCCCGAGCACCATGCCACAGAGTCGCTCGATAAAATTGGCGGCGTCGTCAAGCGAGGTGCCGGGTGCGTACCACTCCACGAGCACGAACTCCACGTCGTGGAAGATTCCCCGCTCACCGGCACGAAAGGCCCTGGCGAACTGGTGGATCGGCCCCGATCCGGCCGCAAGCAGCCTCTTCATGAGCGACTCGGGGCTCGGCTGCAGGTAGCCGACCGCCGCAGGAGAAAGCCTGACCTCGAGCGGATCGATATGCGCCTCGGGCAGGATCTCCGAGGAAAGAATCGGGGTGTCAACTTCGAGCGAACCCGCCGACTCGAACACTATTCTGAGATCCCTGCGAACGCGATCCCTCGCATCCAATCCGGCCCGACAGGCAGACGGCGATCTCCCCTTCTCGGTCTGATGGTCCGGCGGACGACTCATGCCGTAGCGTCAACGAGCTTCGAAGCCTCGCGGTAGACGAGCACCGGGCAGTGTGCCCGCCGAACGACCGCCTCCGCCACGCTTCCCATCAGCAGACGCGACAGCCCCGTCCTGCCATGGGTTCCGAGGACGATCGAGTCGGCCTCTTCCTCCTCCGCTATTCGGACGATTTCGGCAACTGGATCCCCCATCGCCAATCGGTGCGTGAACGTCACGGATGGATCCTTCGGCCGCACATCCTCGAGCATGCCGCGGATCCGCTCGGAGTCCGGTTCTGGCATTCCGTAGTACAACTCGCCTCCTCCATAAGCCAGCGGCGGCTCTTCGACATGGAGAATCAGGAGCCTGCTTTTCGACTGACCGGCAATCGCCTCGGCGTGCGAAAGAGCAGCATCGCTCGCCGTGGAAAAATCAGTTGGGAAGATGATCGTAGCCATGAGTTGCCTCCCGTCTCGTGGGTTCGTTCAGACGTGCGCCTCGC
>JBJTBB010000035.1:0-13108 GCA_046091125.1 Planctomycetaceae bacterium | reverse complement strand
GATCCGTTCAAGGGCCGCCGCGAGGGGCAGCGATCCGGCGAACATCCGCCAGCGATGAAACGCCGCCGGCGCGGCCCGCAGGCGGGCGGCGAGATCGGCGTCGCAGCGGCCGTCGGGCACGTGGAGCCTGCCGTCGATTCGTCCGCCGGCGGCATGAAAGTCGAAAAGCTCCGCATCGCTGAACCCGCACAGCGGTCCTCTCACGACGGCGAGCGCCGCCACGGTGTCGTCGGCGTCGGCAACCACACGGAGGCAGTTGAGCAGATCGGCAAGCTCGTCCCGGCTGTGAACTCCCTTGCGGCCGGTGACGTCGGAGGGCAGCCCCACTGCGTTCAACGCCGCGGCGTACGTCGCCAGTTCCGCGGTGTCGGAGGTGACGATCATGAAATCCTCTGGCCGGCAGGCGGGAGCCTGATCGGACGAGGTGCGGGGCACGGTGAGTCCGTGATCGATGGCACGGCGGATGATCTCGGCGACAGCCTGCGCCGCGGCCTCGAGTCCTCCCTTGCCGACTCGGAGTTGCCTCATTCCGGTCAGGCATCCTGGAGCGCCCGATGGCCGCCCAACGTGGCTCACCACGAACCCGGGGCCGTAGGCCGCCCCGTCGTCGGGACGATGGGCCGCGAAGCGTCTCCCGAATTTCTCGTTGACCCAGCCGACCAGTTCCCGATTGGTGCGGAAGTTCGTCTGCAGATGGAGCACCCTGCCGCCGGATGCCGTGATCCGCTCCTTGACGAAGTCGAATATGTCGATGTTGGCACGGCGGAATCGGTAGATCGATTGCTTCGGATCACCGACCACGAACAGGCTGCCGGGCCTGATTCGGGTGGTGCGCCAATTCGTCGACGTTTCGTCGTCCGCCGTCAGGAGGAGGAGCATCTCGGCCTGAAGCGGGTCGGTGTCCTGAAACTCGTCCACCAACAGGAATGGATGTCGTTTCGCGAACGCGACGCGGACATCCGGATGGTTTCGGAGCAGTTCGGCGGAGTGGACGAGCAGGTCGTTGAACGAAAGCACACCCTCGTCGAGCCTGATCTGCGAGTACAGGTCGCGGGCGGCCTCGAGGAGAGGGATCACGAACTGGTACCGATAGGCATGCCACTGGGCGATCGGCTGCTGCACCCTGGCGACGAGGGAGGTCCACCATTCCTGGAGTTCGCATTTGCGATCTTGCTGCAGCCTCTGATGGGCCTTGCTCCTGCCACCGGGAAGCCACAGGCTCTGCGTGATCTTCGGGCATTCTCCCGTCAGCTGCTCAGCCGCACGGAACAGTGACGCCGGTGAGTCGTCGGGCCGCGTGCGATAAGCGCGCAGGACGCCTTCGAGCGCGATGAGCAACGCGTCCTTGCCTGTCGCGCGCTCGATCGCGAGTTGCCCATCGATGTCACCGCAGACCTCCGCCATCAGTCCACGTATGTCGGGAGGAGGGACGGAGTCGTGTGGCCACTCACGCACATCACCGTGTGTGACGAACGTCTCGAAGGCATCGCGGAGATCCCGGAGGTCGATGCCAGCCTCCTCGAGTAGCCGACGTTGTCGAGCGAGCGTCTCGTCACGACCAGCATGGTCACAAAACTGACGCCAGGCGCGACCGCGCAGCGACTGCTCGCCAGCAGCGTCGAGTGTCTCGACCGATGGGTCCAGCCCAGCCTCGATGGGCCGTTCCCGGAGGAGCCTGCCGCAGAAGGAGTGCACCGTGCCGATGACGGCCGAGTCGATCTCGTTGATCGCCGCCTGCAACAAGCGTCGCTCGGCCACCGAATGTGTCGATTTGACGGACTCCTGCTCGAGCCGCTCCCGGAACCGTCGGGCCAGCTCCGCGGCCGACTTCTTGGTGAACGTGATGGCGGCGATCTGGCCGACCGTGGCCGTTCCCGATCGCACGAGGGCCGTCATGCGATCGACGAGGCAGGTCGTCTTGCCCGTGCCGGCGGACGCCTCGATGAGCATGCTCGTGTCCAGGCTGGTGCGGATCGCATTGCGGACGGCGGAATCCCGCTCACCATCGGGCGGCGCCTCCTCTCCGGCGCTGAAATCGAGCGGTTTCGGGCGGGCGATCGTCGGTCCGCTGTCGTCGTCACCGGCCTCGCGAATCCCGTCGAAGAGTTCCGCGAGGGTCTCCTGCGCATCGCCGTACCGCCCGTCGTCGCCCTCGAGTTTCCGGCTGGCGGCGCGGGCCGTCGTGGACGGATCACCGCAGACATCACGAAAGTCACAGAACCCGCAGTCGGCCTTGGCATTGGAGGGGAGAAAAGCCCCGGCTGCGGCGATGTCACAGAGCGCGCCGACCAGTTCGTCCACCCTCGAGAGTTGCTCCGCGGACCATTCGACCCGCTCGCCGAGCGTTCTCGTTCCAGGGAAGACGTAGGCGAATTGATTGACATGGGTCGCGTCGAGGCCCGCAGCCCGTGCGACATGCCGGACCATCATGACGTACAGTCCGTGCTGCAGCCGGCGGCCCTTGTCGAAAACGCCCAGCGGGTCTCTGCCACCACCCTTCTTGAATCGCGTTGAGCTGCCCTTCTTGTAGTCGATGATCACGTATCCCGGCTCGACATCGTCGCGGCCATCGCGATCGCTGCGATCGACGTAGCCCCGAAGACGGATGCTGCGATCGGTCGGACCAAGCGGCAGTTGCACGGGTTCATCACGGTCGAACGGGGAGTCGCCATCCGTCTTGAAACCGATCGCCGCTTCCAGGGCCACCGGTCGCGAACCCGTCTCGACACAGTACTGCTCCTCGACGCGAAGAAACGTGCGGAGGGCGTCGACCAGATCGCGGCGTCCGGCCGCGACCGCAGACGCGTCATTCGAAGGTTTTTCGACCTGCTTCGCGGCGAGTACCTCGTCGAGGATCTCGAGAATCCTGCCCTCATGTTCGGCGAAGGTCGGATGGGGCGCGTTTTCCGGCGGACGGCCAGGCCCCGAGTGAATGAAAGGCCGCATGAACGTCTCGAGCACCGTGTGCAGCACGCTGCCAGACTCCCGATCGTCGAGCCAGCGATCCGCCTCGGGTTCGAGCGAGTCGAGAGGCTGGATATCGAGTCCGTAGCGGAAGAAAAAGCGGCGGGGACAGGTGCCGAGCGCCTCGAGGCTATGGGCCGAAGCGACCCTGCCGTACGGATTGGTCGGATCGAGTGTCGTCCCCGCGGCCGGCACTCGGCCATCCCAGGCGGTGAACGCAGGCGACCGTCGGGCTTCCTCGGCGATCAGGCCGCGCGCAGTCAGGACTCCCCGACTCTCGATCGCCCGCCTCACCTGCTGCATCGAGGGGTTTTCGCCAAGGGTGTTGAGCCACCATTCCGTCTCCCCGAGCGTCGCGGTCAGATCACGGGAGACGAACGATTCGGTCTCGGCGGCGACGGCCTCCACGAACGTCTCGAGCGTCGCCTGTGGCGTCCCCTCGCGACGGCGGTAGACCTCGAGCACGAGCGGGCTCGGGAAGATCTCCGACTGTTCGATCAATTCGCGGCAGGCATACGACAGATGAACGTCGCCTCGATGCCTTCCCAACAGTCTCCAGAACTCGGCGCGAGTCCTCGACGCATGAGCGGCCGTCAGATCGAGCCTTTTCGAAAGCTGGGAGCGATCGGCATCGGGAAGCACCGGGTCTGACCGCCCAGGTCCGGGAAACCGACCCTCGTCGAGCCCCACGATGAACGTGTGGGGGCGTCCCGAGTGGCCGCCGGTGGCGATCGACGCGACGTGCAGGCAGCCTGGCCGAGGCGCGCTCCCCATCACCACGAGCGTGTCGGCCAGTCCACCGAGCCACTCGATCACATCCCGTGGCTGCGCCTCGGGATGTCTATCGAGCCACCGCTCCATGGCGGTGATTTCGGCCAACAGGCGAGTCTTCGCGTAGTTATCGAACTCATTTTTCGAGGTTGCGAGCCTCTCGAGGAAGGCCCTCGCCGACGTGACGATCCCGACGGCGGACGCATCCCTCGACGGCTCACAGTCGACGAGCCTGTCGGCAATCGCTCCGAGCACCTCGAGTGCGGCGAGCCGCTGCGCACGATGGCGGGCCGCGGCCTTTTCGTCGAAGTCGGATTCCGGCTCGTCGTCACGGCCACCGGTCGCGAATGACTTGAGCGGCGCCGCGCGGGTTGCCGCGATGGCCCTCCGGATCACCGCGGGCATGGCGGACAGATCGAAGCCGATCCGGAGCCGCCGAAATTCGCGAACCAGTCGGGACTGAGTGACGCGGACGCTTTCGGTATCGGTTTCGTCCGGGCCATCGTCATCGTCATTTTCGTCGCCGGCCGATTCCGGGTCGACCGGTGACCGAGGGCCGTTCACATCGTGATCGACACGCTGCCAGTCGATCAGGCCGTCGCGAATCATCCTCACAAGCCGCCACTGGGGGTGGCCTTCGGACCGCCACGCCATCCAGGCGGCCAGAGCACGAGCCCATCGCGATTCGCGAATCGGCAGACCGTCGGCGAAGGTGACCGGCCACTCAGCGGAGGGCTTCTCGCCGCCATGCGAAACCATCACCGCCAGCAGTTCCTGCACGATGGGTGGGTAGGTGCCCGCATCGGTGTGCAACAGTGCGACCTCGTCGAGAGGAATTCGCCCGGAGAGGCAGCGTCGCAGGACCCCGCGGATCTCATTGGCCTCACCGATCGCCCGAAAGAAGTGGGGTACGGCGCCATGCCTCGGATCGGTGAACGACTCAGGTTCGGGATCGATCGAGAGGGTCTTGATTCGACTGCCGAGGGAATCGAGCAGCTGTTGCTCGAGGGGGTTGAGGTCGAGTCCGTCGGCCACGAGGATCCTCTCCCAACCGGCGGGCATGGATCCGTCGTGCACCACCGCGATCGCGGTCGTGACAACGTCCGCAGCATCGACGAGTTTCGCGGCGGGGAGTTCCGCGGCGTACCGCTCGAGAAGGACGGCGATGTCGTGCCCCTTTGGTTTGTCACCAAACCCTCGCCGGCGACGCACGTCCTCGGCCGTCAGGCCGGCCATCCGGATCGCCGAGAGGCTCGAGTGCATTCTCTCGGCGAGGCGGCTGTAGGAGCGAGGACGCACGAAGTACTTCAGCGAACCGTCCACGTCGGCATGGAGGATCGCCTTTTCGAGGAGCACGAGTGACGCCCGCTGAGAGGCGACCACCGTGCCGTGGGCGGCGAGAGTCGCGGCCGCGAGGTCGTAACTGAGGGCCCGCGGTGTCGTGGCTCGCACGTTGAATACGGGCGTGCCGCCAAGGGCGATCGAGTCGATCCACTGACGGGCGACGCGTCGACTCGGCGCCACGAGCCAGGTGGCCGCGAGCGGAGCATCCGCCAGCGCCTTTCGGAGTGAATCAACGAGCGTCGAATGGGCGGTCGGTCGGACGCCGGACAGAGTGGAGAATCGGGCGGCTGATTCCGCCCCGGGCACCGGTTCTTCAAGGGCGATCCAGTCGGTCGGCATGCCAAGGCTTCCGTGCGTGCGTCAATGAGGTCTTTCATCGGCCGTCCGTCGGCCCCGCGGCGGATATGACCGATGATGCCTCAGTATGAGTCATCGTCACGGGGTTGAATCAGCAAAGCTTTTGCAGGCGGCCGGTGCCTACCGAAAAGGGCCCGTATCTCACCGACGCACGAGCTATTTTCCGGTGGCGGTCGGGAAGCCAGCCTTCGCGAGCGCCGGGTAGCCCTGTTTGATCGGCCGCACGTCATAGCCAAGAGCCGTCAGGATGTCGGCCGCCTCGAGGCAGTGGCAGTAGATGATCCGATCCTTGGGGAGAACCTTGGCAAGCCGGTCGGCGGGGACCCCGCTCTCGAGGCTCGAGAGTGGCAGCAGTTTCGCCCCGACCACGTGCCCCTCCTGCCACTCCTCTGATTCCCGCACGTCGATGAGCACGGCCTGACCGGAGGCGACAGCTGCGCGGATCGTGTCGAGTGAATCCTTGGTATGTTCGGCGGCCATCACCGCGCCACCGGCCGTGAGAAGCGTTGCCGCGGCGAGGGCCACCGACTTCGCGCATCCCGTGGGGTTCGTGCAGCATCCGGTCTGGTTCCACGGCATGCGTGCGATAAGCATCGCCATGCCGCAGGTGTCTGTGACACCCGCGAAGACGAGGCCGGCACCGACGAATCCCGCGAGCCCTGCGCCGATCGCCCGCCAGTTGGCGTCGGGGCCGAAGGCCGCGAGGACCGCCCCCACGACGACGAGCATGCCGGCGGCGATCCGCACCTGGCGCTCGAGCGACATCGTCTTGCGACCGCGGACGACCGGCAGGCCGGCCAAGTCGCAGGCGGCCGTCCCCCCCTCCACGCTCACCACGTCGGTGAGGCCGGCGGCGAGCATCTTCTCGCAGGCCATGCGGCTGCGGCCCCCGGATTTGCAGATGAAGTAGATGGTTCCGGGGCCGCTTTCGGCAGCGAGGGCCGTCGGGTCGATTCGGTCGAGTGGCACGTTGCGGGCGTCGAGGACGTGCACTTCGCCAAACTCCGCCGGCGTTCGCACATCGATCAGCGGAACGTGCTCGCCGCGGCGACGAAGATCGGCGAGTGCGTGAGGGGAAATTGTGACGATCATAGGATACTTCTTTCTCGAAGATGGAACTGTCTCATCATGCGGGCGATCGAGGCGGGTCGTTCACCACCGCGATCGCGATGTCGTCAGGAACTCCTCAGCCGAAACGGGATTCGATGCACCGCATGATGCTCGCGAGGTGTGGTTCGGCGATCCGGTAGAAGATCCGACGTCCCTCACGGCTCGATGACAGCAATCCGCATCGTTGCATGAGACGCAGGTGCTCGCTGGCCATCGGACTGGGGATTCCGCAGGACTCGGCGAGCTCTCCGACGGTGTAGCGACCATGGAGAAGCATCTGCACGATCCGGAGCCTGTGCGGGTGTGCGAGCGTGCGGAGGCACTCGGCGGCCTGTGAGAGGCGATCGAGTTCCGTGAGCCGGACCGGAGCCGAGCGGTTACGGCCAGGGGGGCGGGAGATCGATTTGGCGGCGGGTGCCATCTTGTGGCCTCGATGCACTTATATATCGGAAGTTCTCTACATGTCAATAAATGTTTCCCGCGGGATCGACCCGGTCCCGTGGCGACCAGGCCCTCACATGCCTGGTCGCTCACGGGGCGAGGATCTGCCGAGTCACGCCCCGGGCATCGAGTCGCAGAAGAAAGCGACGGTGCCCCTCGGCGGCGAGTTCCAGGACTTCCACTCGATCGAACTGGCAACCGATCGCCGAAAAATGGACGAACGCATCGCCGTCGTCATCGTGGGGAACCGGCGGCGCCGGCGGATACTCCGTGAGCGGCAGGCCGGGCGATGACCGGCTGAGATAGCAGGCCCTGCTCATGGATTTGGAGCGGGACCATGCATTCCGGGCGACCGCGTCGAGGTGGTGGATCACTGCCGTGGCTGAGACCCGTATCTGCAGCCGCCTGGACGGGTCGTACCAGTGCAGTGCCACGGCCGGCGTTCTGCGGAGATCGCTCACCTTGGGAGAGCGGATGTCGGTGTGGAACCAGGCCGCCGCGCGACGGCTTTGATCGTCAGTGGTCGGAGGAAGGGCGGGTCCGATCCCGCTCCCGGGCGCGTCGTCGAATCGCCTGAGGACCACGGTACGAACCTGCGGAAGACCGGAGGAATCGACGGTCCCCACGTGTACGAGGTGAAAAGGATGCCGAGCCGACCCCACGGCGTTCACGAGATCCCCCGCGAGTCGCCCCCAGGCCACGACCGGCTCCAGGTGCGCGAGGTCCAGCGGTTCGACCGTCGATGCCGATGGCGGATACTGCGACATCCATTCCTCGTCGATGCCCCGGTTCGGCGTTGATCGTTGACAACCAACAGAACCGTGCATCATATTCACCTGAGGATACGGTGGCTCGGGGAATCGCTTCTTGCGTTTCATCGAGCAAACAGGGAACCCCGGTGAGATTCCGGGACGGCCCCGCCGCTGTGTCCGGGCGATGATGCCGGCTGCAATCGGTGCCATTGCGTGGTGGATTTCGGTCGCGTTCCATCGAACCCTCCGTCGTTCCCCTCGCGAGAAGGCGGCAGCCTGCGAGTCCGGGAGTCAGAAGACCTACCGTCATCCGAGGGAGCGCGCGTCTTCGCGAGGGCGGAGGCTCGGGCACGGTCCGTACGTGCGGACCGTTGATCGTTTGTTCGGAGGCGGTCCCGCGGTGTCCAACGAGCCGCTGTCGACGGTCGCGGAGGCGATCGGTGGCGGCTAGGGTCATCATGCGCCGTCGATAAGCCGGGCCGCTCTGGAGAATAGTCATGCGACGATTTTTTGAAGGGCATGCGACTGCGCTGTGCTTTGCAGGCCCGCATGGTGATGGCAAGGCCCAGCAGACCGAGCGGGGCTTCACGCTTGTGGAACTGCTCGTGGTGATCGCGGTCATCGGTGTGCTCGTCGGGCTCCTGTTGCCGGCGGTGCAGGGGGCACGTGAGGCCGCCCGCCGAAGCAACTGCTCGAACCACCTGCGTCAGCTCGGACTGGCGCTCCACGGCTACGTTGCCGCCAATTCCGGGCGGCTCATGCCTCTCAAGCTCGATGATGCCGATCGGATCGCCGGCACGCAGGCGGGGCAATATCCGTTTCCCGGTCGCAGCCGGTATTGGTTCGGTGAGGTCAACGGCGACGAGCCGGATTCGACGAAACAACTCGAGGTGTCGGCGGGGCTGCTGTCAGCGTTTCTCGAAGGCAACTTCGCCGCCTACCAGTGTCCGAGCTTCACGGTCAACGACGTCGATTTCCTCCAGTTTGGCCGCATGGTGAGCGGCTTCGATTACAACCCTGCCCTCGGCCGCGGGACGCCTTGGGATGAGACGGTCTGGCCCTACCGCCTGATGAATCAGCCCGTCTCGTTCACGTTCGGACAGGTGGCAGAGTCGAAACGAACGATCGCCTTCGCCGAAAGCGCACAGGTGCGGTACGACATCGCCTTCCTCGAGAATCTTGGCGGACTCGTGCCCCCGAGCGGCAATTTTCCCTCCGTGCATTTTCGTCATGCCAACGACACGGCGAACGTGGCCTTCCTCGACGGTCACGTCGAGAGCCGCGGCATGAAGTTCGCCGCGGACGTGCCCGGCGACAATTGGCTGTCGCAGGAGCAGGCAAACGCGATGCGCCTCCGGCATCTTGGCTTCGTGTGCGACGGTGAGCCGACCGATCCGGTCACCCGTGACGACCTTTACGACCTGCGTTAGGACTGATCGCGAAGCAGACCGTCGCCGCCCACGCCCCCATCGCGGCATCGAAAGGACGCCCTGGTCGTCAGTGAACCCAGGATTTGGATGGCGACGGTCGGGCTCGTGGTGGCTGGATGGCTGCTCGGGCCGCGACTCGTCGCCGTGTTGACGTCGCGGGAGTGCGACCAGGTCCTGCAGGTGGTGGAGACCGACTATCTCTGTCGCGAGACGAAGGAGATGTTTCGACTTCCCGCGTCTCCGTCGCCGCCATCGCATCCGCGCACCGGCCGCGCAACGCTCGTTCGGGCCGAGTTCGACGAGCGGACCAAAAAGTGGAAGCCCGCTCCGCCACTCGACCTCAGGCAGCGCACCGCGTTCTCACGATGACGTGACTGTCGTCGCTGTCGGGGCGATCGCATGCCCGCGAGTGGTACAGGCAATCGACGGCTTCAGACCAGCTCGTGAAGCTGGGTCAGAGTTGCCATTCGGATGAGTGAAGCCCCGTTGCAGCCAAGTTTTTTCGTGATCGCTCTGCGATGCGTTTCGACCGTCTGCACCGCGATCGAAAGCATGCCGGAGATTTCCTTGTTGCTAAGGCCCCGACCCAGGAGGCGAAAGACCTCGAACTCGCGGTGGGTCAGCTTCTCCCGTACATCGTCAGTCTTGGGAATCTGGAGTCCGCCGTGTAGCCGCTCGCCACCGACCCCGTCGATGGCCGCGACCAGTTCGTAAAGCGGGGATGACTTGTCGATCGTGGTCACGACGTGATCGACGAGGTCATCCGGGCAGCCGATGGATGTCGTCGAGTTGGAGAGCAGGATGCAACGGATGGATGGATACGACGACACGAACGACCGCACGAGGTCGAAGCCGCTGCCACCGTCAAGGCTCGTATCGATGATCAGGAGGTCGATCTTCCGGCGGCCCGGCGGCACGACGACCTCCTTGATCGACGTGCCGGTGGCCACGATCTCGGCTCCCCTCATGGTGCGGAGAATGCCGCAGAGCATCTGAAGGACCATCAGTTCGCCGTCGACCACGACGCAGCGAAACGGTTCCGAGCCGGGTCGCGACTCCTGTTTCGCGTCGTTCAGTCGTTTTTCTGTGACCTGACCCCCTTAAACGAGGCCACTCCGGGAGCGAGAATCCTGGTGGCATCGTTCTGGGCGATCGCGTTGTTGGCATCATTGTTCGGCTCTTCAGCCATGGCAATCGATGAGCAGTTGACAAGGGCGATCAGCATGGCTCCCGAGATGATTTGACGCTTAGGACTGTTTCTCAACATCTTGAAACTCCCCGAAAAACTCGCATCAGTGATCAAATCCGGACCAGCCCGACGTCACCACAACCACTGGAATCTTGTGAACCGGAATGACAGGAACCATCAATCCAAACCCTACGACGGGTTCAGTTTTTCGTGGAACGCAATGGGGGCCCGTCAAACTGTGACGACGAAGTCCGGCAAGCCGTCCTGTGACAGAGATTGGGGGAACTGTGACGGTTCAATCTGTGTGGAGTGAGAGGCTCGTCGGGCTACCGACTATCAGGTGTTCCGTCCGGCCAGTCGCTGATGGACCAGGCCCTCGTTGAGCGTCGGCCGCTCGGGGCGACCCTTGAATGTGTAGACGAGCGCCATGTGATCGAGGCCCATGAGGTGCAGGATCGTGGCGTGCAGATCGTGGATGTGCATGCGGTCCTCGACGGCCCGCAGACCGACCTCGTCGGTTGCACCGATCGTCGTGCCGCCAGGCACGCCCGCGCCCGCCCTCCACATCGTGAAGCCGGTGGGATTGTGGTCGCGGCCGTTGCCCTTCTCGCTCATCGGAGTGCGGCCGAATTCACCACCCCAGACCACGAGCGTGCTGTCGAGCAGGCCCCGGCGGCGAAGGTCGGAGAGCAGGCCAGCGACCGGCAGGTCCATCTGGCGGCAGAGTTCGGAGTGGTTTTTGACGAATCCGGCAAGCGCATCCCCCATGTTTCCACCGCCGTGATAGATCTGCACGAAGCGCACGCCGCGCTCCACGAGCCGGCGGGCGAGCAGGCAGGTCCGACCGAAGGCGGCGGTGGGCTTCTCGTCGAGCCCGTAGAGCGTTCTCGTCTCGCCCGTCTCGGTGGCGAGATCGACGGCTTCGGGGGCCGCGGCCTGCATCCGGAAGGCCAGCTCATAGTTGCGGATCCTGGCCTCGAGTTCGGTCTGCCAGGGATTTTCGTCCGCTTCCCGTCGGTTGAGGCGATCGAGCAGGGTGAGCTTGGCGGCCTGTCGCTCGCGGCTGATGCCCTTCGGGGGCCTGAGGTTGGCGATCGGCGGCTCGCCACCGGAGAGTCGCGTGCCCTGATAGACAGCCGGCATGAAGCCGCTGCCCCAGTTACGCGGGCCGTTGACGACCTGTGCGTCCGAGTCCTGCATGACGACGAAGGCTGGCAGGTCGGCCGACTCGCTGCCCAGGCCGTACACCGCCCAGGCTCCGAGACTCGGCCGGCCTCCCAATACCGCCCCCGTGTTCATCTGGCAGATGCCGCCGGAGTGGTTGATACCGTCGGAAACGCACGAGCGTATGACCGCGATCTCGTCGATCAGCCCCGCGGTGTGGGGCAGCCAGTCGCTTACCCAGAGGCCTGACTGCCCATGCTGCCGCCAGACCCGCTTGTCGGCGAGCACCGGCGAACGGAACTCGCCCATTGCCGTGATGACCGTGCCGAAACTCTCCGGCAACGGTTTGCCCTCCAGGGTCTTCAGCGCCGGCTTCGGATCGAAGAGGTCGATGTGGCTCGGCCCCCCTTCCATGAAGAGGAAGATCACGCTCTTCGCACGAGCTGGATGGTGGGGGCGGACCGACGCGTCGTCGGCCCGAATGCGATCGTGGCCCACGAGCGATGCGAGTGCCAGTCCACCGAATCCGGCGCCACTCGACACGAGCCACTCCCGTCGGCTCCGCGCTAAGGCTCCCGCTTCCGGCCGACTTGAATCGATGTTCGGAGACGCTCGATCGGCCGTCACTCGCTCAGTCGACATAGAGAAATCCGCTCGAGTTGAAAAGGACGTGGCAGAGGTCGACAAGTGCCTCGTGCCGCCGAAGGTCCTTTACCTTTGGTGGAGGAGGCGCATCTCGGACGAGCCTGCGGCGGTGCGGCGAGGAATCCTCGGCGAAGCCCGGCGTCTCCTCGAATCGCCAGAAGCCCGCCACTGCGGCACCGGGATCCCCCGACTCGTGCAGCAGTTCGGATTGGGCAAGGGCCCTGTCCGACAGACGGACGTCGTCGATGAGGCCGTCCCAGAGGCTCTGGGCGGCCGCTCCCGGATTGCCGCTGTCGCGGCCGCCGATCGCGAATCGCTGCGGTGAGGCATGGCTGTCAAAGAAGCCGTGTGGAATCGTGCGCTCGATGAGCGGTGCGTCGTTGTCGGAGAGATCCTTGACGAAGAACGTGACCGTTCCCATTTGCTGCTCACCATCAGCCTTTGGAGGCACAACCTTTTCATGCGATTCCTTCGGCGCACCGGCGGCGCCATCGGAGCCGGGCTGCGGGCTCATGGAGGGAATCCGCACGCTCGCCGCCACGTAGTACGGGCGATGAAGTTCGAGGTGAATACCGGAGGGAATCACCTGGTAGCCGCCGCCACCCTTCGTGGTGTCGCCGGCCAGTTGCAGGATCACGTTGCGGGGCTTGTAGCTCGACTGCTCGCTCGTCACGCCGAACGACCAGCCGGGATCACTCGTGCCCCCCTTCCATCGGGAGGCGATCGTGCGCACGGTCCCGTCGGGAAAAAGCGACTGCAGCAACACGTGGGCTTCGATCGTGAAGTCCCCGTCGGGGAGCGGTGGCATCGTCGACGCGGGCTTATCCACGGAGATGAGGGGTTCGGTCCGCAGGATGGCGGCGGGGTTCTCGGGATCGATCGCCGCCGCGAGTCCGGATCGCTGTGGCATACGGAGGGCGATCGCCGGAGGTTCGATGGTC
>JBJTBB010000034.1:0-2580 GCA_046091125.1 Planctomycetaceae bacterium | reverse complement strand
CGTCACCTCCTCGAGCGAAACGAGAAACGACAGGGGATCGCACGCGCCCGAGTTTCCATCCTCGACCGGCTGCGTCAGGCGTTCCGGCCGAACGACCTCGAGTGGCCGGAAGTCAGCCGTCACATCGGCCGTACCATCCTTGCCATCCCGCTTGAACGCGAAGGAAAGATTCCTCCCTGGACGATGGGAAGCGAGAACGCCGGCGAACGCCTCCGGATCGGGAGTGGGCGTTCCGGCGATGGACATCACGACGTCGCCTTCGCGGAGCCCAGCCACACCCGCGGGAGAACCCGGCCCGACGAACGTGAGGCGACATCCATCGGCATCAACCTGTGGATGCAGGTGCCCGACGTAAGCGGTGCGGTCATCCTGATCGTGAAATCGCTCTCCGGCCAACTCGATCCGCTCGACCGCTGCTCCCCGATTCGTGAGCGTTACGAGCAGGCCTGGGCCGCTCGACCGGTCGAGTGTTCCCAGGGACCTCCGCACGAGCGTCCGCGACTCAACCGCCTCGTCGTCGCCGGTACCGCCGGAAGCCTCCGGTGCATCGACCGTTGTCTCCGGCGACTCCGAGGGGTCGGAAGTGGTGCCGACCGACCCGCCATCCGCCCCCGCAGGACCGGCCGCCGTTGCAGGGGCCTCCTCGTCACCTTCTGCCGCGTGTTCAGCGGGCGCTTCCGCGGGAGGAAAGAGCGCCTGACGCACCACCTGACTGCCAATCACGATCGCCAACGAGAGGGCGAGAAAAAGGATCGTGCGGCGTTCCAAAGGACAACCAGTGCGGGAGGCGAAGGGTGAGGGAAATCTAACGCGTGGCGATTAGTATAGCGTTTACAATGCCCCGCCCCATCCAAGCGATGGACGCCCCACATGCCGGACGATGACGTCTAACGTCCCTGCGAGAGACGATCCCCGAGGAAATTATCCAGATCGGCGATCGAGTGGATCTTCTGCCGGGTGGTCTCGAAGGGATAGGGAACCCGTCGAAAGCGCACCGTCCGATTCTCCTCGAGGAGCACGTAGCTCGCCCGGTTGTCGGCATCGCGAGGCTGACCAACCGAGCCGACATTGACCATCGCCTTGCCTTCGCCGAGTTGATAACGCCACTCCCCGAGGCCCGGGGCGACGACCGGCTGGAGAAACTCGGGGCCCGGCAGGAAAACGCCGGGCATATGCGTGTGTCCTTGGAAACAATGCCGCTCGATCAGGCCGAAAATGTGATCGATTTTCAGCGGATTGTAGACATCCTCCGGAAAGACATACTCGTCGAGCGGTCGCCTCGCCGACCCGTGGACGAGCATCAGACCGCTGTCCACCAATTGCGAACGCGGCAACTCGCCGAGAAAGTCGGTGAGTTGCTTGCCGCGATTGCGGGGCAACCGGTCGTATTGCTCGAGCTGCGTCCTCGTCCAACGGATCGCCTTCTCGGCGCCGGTGTTGAAGCCGTCCGGGTCGAACAGAGCGCCCTGATCGTGGTTGCCGAGAATGACGACCTGACAGCGGTCACGGACGACTTCCATGCACTCACACGGATTCGGACCGTAGCCGACGATGTCCCCGAGGCAGTAAATGGCATCGACCTGTTCCCTGTCGATATCCTCGAGCACGGCAGTCAACGCCTCGAGATTGCCGTGAACGTCGCTGATGATCGCTCGTCGCACTGATCTGCCCCTTCGAAAGATGCAGTCTATCCCGACCGTCCCCGCAATGAAAACGCTCTCCTCGCCGATTCTGTCCATTGACACGGGTCATGCCGACGGCTCCGTGGCAGTCCTGGCGGGTGCACAGTGCGTCGTCCTGCCACTGGGGACGCAACGCGAGCATGCCCTACTGCTCGCGGCGGCGGTGCGGGATGCTATGGCTCAGGCGGGCTGCCGCTATGAAGACCTTGCCTGCATCGCCATCAACCGTGGCCCGGGATCCTTCACGGGCCTGCGAGTGGGGGTAGCCTCGGCAAAGTCCATCGCCTGGTCGAGCAGTCGACCTCTCGTCGCGTTCTCGTCATTCGAATCGTTTGGCAGGGCGGCATTCGCGTTCGCCGAGAGTGTGGAACATCTCCGGGACGACGGGATTCGATCGATCCCGATCGCATTCGATGCAGGGCGAGGGGATGTTTTTGCCGCACGCGCGACGGCGTCTGATACTTCCGGAGATCTTCTCATAGGAGAGCCCAGGCTGATGGCGAGCGACCGGTGGTTCTCCGAACAACTGGAGGGGACACTCGTGATCGTCCCCCAAGCCATGCGATCCATCGCACGCGACCACGGACTCGTCGTACCCGACGAAGCGACGTTTCGCCCGACCGCCGAATGGGGCGCGATGGCGGCCGCACGACGGATCGCCCGCGGCGAGTCAGATGATCCATTCTCGATCGTTCCGGTGTACATGCGACCGAGCTATGCCGAGGAACACCCCGGGACGAACCCGCCCCGAGCATGATCGATGGCGGCGATCACGGCATGACGGATGATCGCGGGGCACACCCCACCCTCACTCGATCCAACGGTCCGCCGAGCCCCGGTCTTTCCGGCTCAAAAATGCACGCAGAGGGACTTTGTCCGGAGCCCGTTAGGATAGTGA
>JBJTBB010000033.1:0-4918 GCA_046091125.1 Planctomycetaceae bacterium | reverse complement strand
GTAGTGACATCGAGACCTTCGGCGTCGTCCTCATCGAGGCACTGGCCGCCGGCCTCCCGATCATCGCGACGGCATGCGGCGGTCCCGAGGACATTGTGAACGGATCGAACGGCCTCCTCGTGCCGCCGGACGACGTCGCCGCCATGGTAAGCGCTCTGCGGCACGTCGCAACGAATATCGACAACTACGACCCGCGCGTGATCGCTGCGGAATGCGCCGAGCGGTTCGGTGAGCGGACCATCACCTCCAGCCTGAAAGCGATCTACGATGATGTGTGCGCCGAGTCGCGACTGTCGTCGGCACGGCACGATTTCGACTCGTGCGCTGTCGATCGCGTTTCCCACGACGCCGCCATGGAGCCGACGCCATGAGAATCGCGCTCGTGGGCGACATTGCTCCCTTCGGACGGCACTGCCTGCACCGCCACCCCGCGGTCGAGGTCAAGCACCGCTTTGAAACGCTGTCGCACTTTTTGCGTACCCACGATCTGGTGATAGGAAACCTCGAAGCTCCATTCGTGGATGGCGAAAGACCGGTCGGGTACAAGTCGGCTCATCTCGGCGTCCATCCCGCCAACGTCGCACTGCTGCGTCACCTCGGCATCACACACGTCAGCCTCGCCAATAACCACGTCGCCGACTATGGGGAACCTGCCTTCGAGCGAACCTGCCATTTGCTGGATGGGGCGGGTATCGGCTGGTTCGGCGTCGCCCGTCGAACCCTGCGACTCGAACTGCAGGGCGAGCGAATCGGCCTGCTCGGGTATTGCTCGCTCAACACCAATCCCGGGCTACTCGGACGCTCATCACGCGCCGATCTTAATCTCCTCGCGGTTGACGACGTGCTCGTGGCTCTCGAGCAGAACCGGACCGATGGCCTGCTCACGATCATGTCTGTGCACTCTGGCGAGGAGCACGTTCATTATCCGAGCTCCGAGGATGTGGCCTTCGCAAGAGGAATCGCCCAGCGGTTTAATTTGATTTATCACGGTCACCACCCCCACGTGGTCCAAGGGACCGAGATGGTCTGCGGTTCGCCGCTGTTCTACAGTCTCGGCAACCTCATCTTCGATGACGTCTACACCCCTCGCTCGGGATCGACGCCGCTCATCGCCCTCTCGGAAGCGAATAGGATCGGACTCGTGGCATCCGTCGAAGTCGCCGACGGGATGGTGCGTGACGTGCGGTTGACGCCAATCCGTTTCGGCCATGACGATGTGCTCGTTGGTGGGGCCGTTACCGGCCTCGACATGCGTCTCTTCGACGAGGCGATTCATACCGCCGGGTCGGTCGCGTATGACCGAATGCGGCATGAATTGATCACTGCTCGATTGCGAAAACGCCGTGCCTCACGCGACCTCGGTTGGTATCTGCGACGCCTTAACGTGAATTCACTCGGCATGATCTACCGCGCTCGGCGCAACGCCCGCAGGCACTTCGACCTATTCACGTCGAAGCTCCCATCGCTACGATTCCAATCATGAGCTCGCTGTCCGTCGGAATCATTCAATCGGATTTTCATGCTGCTCACTCGACCGCCTGGGGGCCGGAATGGATGCGTGCCTGTGCCGAGCGGGGCGTGCCTCACGAGTTGATCGACTGGCGCGCCGGCGATGCCTTCACTCGAATGGCCCGTCACGCCGTCGTGCTCTGGCATTTCAATCACTATTCCAGCGACGAGATGCGGTTTGCCCGCCCGATCCTGGCAGCACTGAAGGCGGGAGGCTGTAAGGTCTTTCCCGATGACGGCGACGCGGATCATTTCGACGACAAGGTCGCGCAGGCCTACCTGCTCCGTTCGCTTGGCCTCCCGACGCCGACGAATCACGTGCTGCATCGACGTGACGCCGTCGAGGAGTGGATCAAGTCCGTCGGCAGGTTTCCTGTCGTTGCCACGCTCCGGTCCGGCTCGGGCGCGAGTGGCGTGACCCTCATCGCTAGCCCCGATCAACTTCGACGCTATGCGAGCCGAATGTTTGGCTCCGGCGTGCGCAGCCGTCCAAGCGTGGCCTTGAAGATCCGTTCGAATCTCGCGTCGGCGAGGACTCTCCGTGATCTTACGGTACGCGCCAGGAGGGCTCCAGAGTTTCTTTTCTCTTGGAGAAAGGCGAGCCAGCTACCCCGCGAGATCGGATACGTCTATCTGCAGGAATTCATCGCCGACTGTGACCACGACATCAAGGTCGTTGTCGTTGGAGACCGCCTCAGCTTCATCTGCCGAGCGGTACGAGCAGGAGATTTTCGCGCCTCTGGCGGTGGCTCGCTGTTCTACGATCGTTCGCTCGTGAGCCAATCCCTCGTCAGGACGGCATTCGACGCCGCGCAGGCGCTACGGTCGGACTGCACCGGCTTCGACATGATCGTCGACCCCCGCAGTGGCCGCCCCCTCATCCTCGAGGTCAGCTACGGCTTCTCCCACGAGTCCCTGTTGCGAGCCGGTGGTCATTACGATCGATCCGGTGCCTGGCACGATGTTCCGCTGAATGCTCCGCAGGCAGTGCTCGATCGGATGCTGCTGAAGGCCGACGGCGGATGAAGATCCTGTTCTTGGTCACGGCCTTCTATCCGGAGCAGGCCATCGGGGCAGTGCGAATCACCAAGGTGGTCAAGTTCGCCGTTCGAGCCGGTCATGACGTCACGGTCGTGTCACTGCCCCCGCCGCCGTGGGCGATGCGGGATGAAACCCTGCGGTTTCGAGAACTCGATACGATTCGCTGGACGTCCATCCCCCAGAGTGATTTTTTTTGCCGATTCTTCCAGCGAGCCCGCGTGGCTGCAGTTGGGAACCGCTCCGCCTTGGAGACTGACGAATCTGGCAGGGCCCGATCCCTTCGTTCCCGCTGTCGATCTGCCGCCCAGTTCCTCTATACGCTTCTCAAGGCGATCGACTGGACGATCCAGATCCGCCGTTATGCTCGCCACTCGCTCTTCGGCGAGCGATTCGACGCCATCTTCACCAGCTACCCCAGTTTCGCTTCACCATTTGCGGGTGTGATGCTGAAATGCATGAACAGGAGCCGGTGCCTGATGATCGATTTTCGAGACCCGGTCACCTATGGCCGTACTCGGCCATGGAGCGCGAGGCGATGGATCGAGCGCTGGCTGCTTGGGCACGCGCGGTTCGTATCGTTTGCCTCCGTGGGAGTACAGACAAAGGTCGTGGGCGCCATTCGCGGCATCCTCCCCACGCAGAGGGTCGTTCCGAACGGTTTTGACCCGGACGATGTCCTCGCGCTCGAGCCCATTGATGTTGACGATGCCACGGGTCGAATGCTGCATTTTGCCTACGTCGGATCGCTCTACGGCGGCAAACGTGATCTCTCCCCATTTTTTGGCGCTCTCGCGGAGGCCGTCGGACGCAGTGCCAATCCCGTCCACCGGTTCGTCATTCACTACGCTGGCCTTGAAGGCGACATCTTTCGCTCCCAGGCCGACCGCCACGGCCTCGGGACGCACGTCCGTGATCATGGTCGGATTTCCCGCAGATGCGCGCTGGGGCTGCTACGTGCGGTCGATATTTGTCTCGTATCGACGTGGAACACTCCAGACGATCAGGGCATCCTGACCGGGAAGGTGTTCGAGTTCTTCATGCTGCGCAAGCCCGTCTTGGCCGTCGTCAACGGCAGTCTTCCCAACAGCGAATTAAGACGCATCATCAGTGAGACGGGTGCCGGCTTCTGCTACGAGGAGGCCGCCAGCGGCGAGATGCCTGCGTTCGTGGAGTGGTTGCGGGCTCGGCTCCGCGAGAAAGCCGAGACGGGACGGGTGGATGTACGGTATACGACCCGCGTATCGGACTATGACTTTCATCAACTCTGCGACGGCCTTTTTGAATCGATCGCGCAGGTCTTGCGATGACGGCGAGCCGGTTGAACAGCGGGACACCGTCGACGGGCTACCGCATCGGCCGAATCCTGCTTGTTGCAGCCGCCGTCGTAGCCCCATTCACGGCTCTACGATTCAGCGTCGTCGGTGTGGGAGAGATCCTCCTCCTATGCTCTCTTCTCCTGATTCTGATGCAGTCGAGGGGGCACTTCCGAATCGACCAGGTCACCCGGCCTCTTGTCACCTTTTGGGTGGCCTATCTCGGATGCATCTCGCTCGGATTCCTATTCAACGTGTTCGCCCTCGGACACACGAGCGGAACCTACTCAGGAGCCATCTTCGATTTTTTGTCCTACACCATGATCCTGTCGGTCATCCTGATGGCCGGTCACTCACCCTTGTACTCTGGCACGTCCGCGGAGGACTTCTTCCGGAGGCTGTTCACACTCTGGGGCATCACCTTCTCGACGCTGTACGTCCTGAGCCTGCAGACCACGCAGATCATGGGCCTTCCCCTGCGATATCACAACTATTTCGCACCGCTGGTCGACAATGTGCATCAGGCGGCGATGCTGACGTCGCCCATGCCGTTCGTCATGTGGCACATGGCCTTGCGGCGCCAGTCCATGTGGATGCGTCTTTTCTATGTCGTGACAGGAGGCCTTTTCGCACAGATGGCGCTGGAGTCGGGATCGACCAAAGCCGCCCTCGGACTGATCGCGGGTGCGGGCGTCAGCGCCGCCTTCTTCATCTACCAGAGGCTGCCGCTCGGAAGGAGCCGCGTGCTGAGGGGACTCACGCTCGGAGCCATCGCGGCGGCAACGCTGATGATGCTTGTCGCCAACTCAGACTCCCTTATGCCACTCGCCATCAGATTGTTCACCGACAACGACGGAAATGCGGCTAGTGAGCATCTCTATACCCGTGCCTATAATCATGGACTGGAGAGCATAGTGATCGGGTACGGTCCCGGGCCGCACATCACCCTCGCCGGAGACACCTTCTGGGATGCCCACAACACGTTCCTGACGGTTTTCCTGCAGGGAGGCATCTGCGCTGTCGCGCTGTTCGCTGTCACACTGATTCGGGTGGGT
>JBJTBB010000032.1:0-16554 GCA_046091125.1 Planctomycetaceae bacterium | reverse complement strand
CTGACGTGGCCGGCATCGGACAATCGACGCAGCCCATCTTCATCTGGCAGAATTGTGACGCCGCCACGAAGTGCCCGCAAATGCCGGAATCGTTGCATCCAGCCTGCAGAAGCGTCGAGGAACTCCTCGCCGATTGCGACGAGATTCGAACGCGTCGCGGCGGACCGGGTGGGCAGCACCGCAACAAGGTCTCCACGGCCGTCGTGCTCAAGCATCGACCCAGCGGGATCGTCTCCGAAGCATCCGAACGTCGCAGCCAGTCCCTGAATCGAACGGTCGCCATCGGAAGGCTGCGGCTGAGGCTCGCGACCCAGATCCGTTCGCCGACCATGGCGGTTTCAGCAGACGCGTCGGCCCCGGATGACTCGACGTCGGATCTCTGGCGTCGCCGTCGGTCGGCGACCGCCATTCGGGTATCTGCCGAGCACACGGACTACCCGGCGCTCGTAGCCGAAGCACTCGATCGTCTGGAAGAGGCACATGGCAGCATTCCCGCGGCCGCCCGTCGACTGGGAGTGAGTGGGTCCCAGTTCACGAGACTGTTTGCAAAACATCCTGAAGCCTGGATGGCCCTGCAATCGCTGCGTCTTCGATACGGTCTACCGGTCATTCGCCAGTAACCGCTTTCGACACGGCTCGCGCCTCGGCCCCATGATCGCCCCCCTCGTGAGAGGCATCCATGAAGGGACGCTCCCGGGCGTCGGCCGGTGGTCCAACGTGCGACGAACTGGTAAATTCGTCCGGCTTCCGGATCTTTTCACTTTTCCGTCTTGTGCCTCGGAGGGCGTCCATGCACGGCTCCCAATCGCCTTTCTCTCGCCGCCGGATCCTGAAGGCTGGCCTGGCCACGGGTGCGGCATGCGCCGCACCCACGATCATCCCATCAAGCGCTCTTGGCCTCGACGGAGCGGTTCCGCCGAGCGAACGAATCGTGGTGGGTGGCATCGGCATCGGACGGCGCGGCGAATATGACCTTGGTTGTTTTCTCGAACAGCCCGACGTGGTTTTCGCCGCGATCGCGGACGTCAAGCAGGCCCGTCGGGAAGCCGTCAAGAAAATCGCCGACACCAAGTACGGCAACACCAACTGCACGATGCATCGCGACTTCCGCGAAGTGCTGGAACGCAAGGACATCGACGCGGTTCTTATCGCGACCGGCCCCAACTGGCACGGTCTGATGGCAATCCTGGCTGCGAAGGCCGGCAAGGACATCTACTGCGAGAAGCCCTGCACCAAGAACATCGCCGAGACGCTGATCCACCGCGACACCATGCGGCGCTGTGGCACGGTTTTCCAGGCGGGCACCCAGCGGCGCAATCTGCCTCACTTCGCGTTCGCCTGTGAACTCGCCCGCACCGGACGCCTCGGAAAGGTGAAGAAGGTCTTCGCCCATCCCGCTGGTATGACGGCATCGACGAGCGGATGGCTCCCCGAGGAGGCATCGCCCGACCCGCGAGTGGACGACTGGGACATGTACCTCGGACCGGCCGCCTGGCGGCCATTCAATGTCAATACGCTCCGCGATGGTTTCAACTTCGAGAAGGGGGGCGGACTGGTCGGTGGCGGCGTGCTCGAATGGGGCTCACACTGCGTGGATCTGTGCCAGTGGGCGGTTGACGACTGCCCTCCGCCCGTCGAATACAATCCGCCCAAGGACAGCCAGCTCGTCTGCCGGTATGCGGACGGTGCGGAATTGATCTTTCGCGAAAAGGACTGGATTCCGCTCGGATCGTGTCCGGTCCGATTCGAGGGGGAGACCGGGTGGGTCGAGGCAGGTGACTCGGGAAAACTCGTGCTCAGTTCGCCAGCCCTGCTCGCAGGACGGTCCGTCGAGGAGATCGGTGGATATCCGGCGACGTTCCACGTTCCCGACTTCCTTGACTGCGTGAAGACCAGGGGCCGGCCGAAGGGCAATGCTGATGCTGCCTGCAACGCGCACATCGCCTGTCATGCCGCCAACATCGCGATCTTCCTCAATCGCACGGTGAAGTACGACAATTCGACCAACACGTTCGTGGGTGATGAAGAGGCCAATCGTCTGCGTTCGGAAGGATTGCGGGAGCCGTGGCGGCTGTGATCATGGAGCCAACCCGACTGTGTGGGTGGAGCTGCGGCGGGGTTTTGTTGATGATGGCCTGGGTGCTGGGAGGCCCTGCGGTCGGTGCGGAACCTCTACCGTCGGAGGCCGAATTGATCGCCGTCCTGAGGTCCGAGGCGGCCGAGGGAGACAAGGCGATCACCTGCAAAAAGCTCGCGGTGAAGGGCTCGAAGGACGCCGTCGGCGACCTGGCGAAACTCCTCTCGCACGAGCGACTGGCCTCCTGGGCGAGGATTCCGCTAGAGGCGATCCCTGGTCCAGAGGCCGACGAAGCCTTGCGCACGGCCGCCGGCACGCTGTCTGGCCGCCTGCTCGTCGGAGTGATCAACTCGATTGGCGTGCGTCGCGATGCCGCTGCGACCGACATGCTCGCCGGAAAACTCGGCGACGCGGACCCGGAGGTGGCGGCGGCAGCCGCTGCCGCTCTCGGAAAGATCGGCACTCCGGAGGCGGCCGCACTCCTCACGAAGAACATGGCCGACGCGAGCCCACGGCTCGATGACGTCGCACAGGCGGCGATCGTCTGCGCCGAGCACCTGCTCTCCGCCGGTCAGACGGCCGGAGCGGCCGCGCTCTACGAAGCCGTCCGTCAGGGAAAGGTGAAGGAACAGCGCGTGGCGGAGGCGACGCGTGGCCTGATTCTCACCCGCGGCAAGGACGGCATCCCCCTCCTCGTCGAAACGCTGCGATCGCCATCGCGCCGGCTGTCGAATATGGGCCTGTTCACGTCGCGTGAACTCCTCGATGGCCCTCATTCGGGACCTGTCGACATGGCCCTCGCCGAGGAGGCCTCTCGAATGGCAGCCGCGGATGGAACGGCGAAGGCGGCCCTGATCATCGAGGCGATCGCCGATCGGAATGCCGACGGCGGCGCTGGTCCGGACCTGCAGGCCAAGGTCGTCTCCTGGGCCAAAACCGGGCCGTTGCCCGTCCGCTTGGCGGCGCTCAAGGCCGTGGGACGCATCGGCGACTCCGAAGCAGTCGATCCGTTGCTGGTACTTGCTGAAGATGAGGCCGTAAAAGACGCGGCCCGTGTGGCACTTGCGGCTCTGCAGGGCGATGCGGTCGATGCGATCGTCGTGAAGCGGCTGTCGAACGCCTCGCCCTCGGCGCTGCCGATCCTGCTCGAAACCGTCGGGCGGCGGCGAATTCCTGCCGTCCCACAGGTCAAGCCCCTCGTGGCAAGCGAAGACGCGGCCGTCCGAACAGCGGCCCTCGAAGCAATTGGACAGGTCGTCGATCTCGGAATTCTCGGGCTATTGATCGACGCCGTGCAGAAGCCCCGCAGTCCGGGGGAGGCGGAAGTGGCTCAAAAAGCCCTTTTAAGCGCATGTGTCCGAATGGCCGACCGCGAGGCCTGTGCGGCAACCCTGTCAAAGGCCATCGGGTCGGCTTCAGCCGACACGCAGGTCAAACTGCTCGACATTGCGGGCGAGGTCGGCGGAGCGCAGGCCCTATCGACCATGGCGATGGCTGCAAAGTCGGGCAATGATGCCCTTGCCGACGCCGCCACGCGGATTCTCGGCAAGTGGATGACTGCCGATGCAGGTCCCGTGCTGCTCGACCTTTCGGGGGCACCGATCGGCGAGAAGTACCAGACAAGGGCGATCCGGGGATACATCCGCATCGCCCGTCAGTTCGCACTGCCCGATGCGGAGCGGGCCGAGATGTGCCAAAAGGCCCTTGCCGCCGCCAAGGACGCCGCCGACCGCAAGTCGGTGCTCGACATCTTGCCGAGATATCCAAGTCCCGCCACGCTGGCCGTGGCGAAGCAGGCTGCCACGCTGCCGGGACTCGAGGCCGATGCAAAGGCCGCCGTGGCGGCGATCGAGGCCAAGCTCAAGAAATAGGCAGATGCCCGTGGTCTGAACGAGACCGCAAAGCGATCGCGAGCGATACGGCACGGCGGATCACTGCATGAAACGAATGCCATGGATCGTGATCCTCCCGGCCCTTTGGGCGTCCGCGGCGGTGACGTCTGCCACGTCCGCCGACGAACCGCCTGAGATCGTCCTGTGGCCGGAGGGGGTTCCCGAGCCGAGAGTTCCGACGGAGCCGGCGGAGACCGTCGAGAAAAAGGCCGACGGCATCACTCGACGGACGAACGTCTCGAACCCACGGCTCGTCGTGTTCGACATCCCTCGCAAGGAATCGGACACTCGACGCGTCGCGGTGATCGTGGTTCCGGGCGGTGGGTTCGGCATCCTAGCCGACGAGCACGAGGGATCCGACGCCTGTCGCTGGCTCAATGAGCATGGGTTCGTGTCGTTTCTCGTACGCCACCGAGTGCCGACCAACGCCATGCCCGTTCCAAACGCGGCGCCGGTTCAGGATGTCCAGCGGAGCGTGCGCGAGGTGCGTCGACGCGCGGAAACCTACGGCGTGGATCCCGCTCGCGTCGCAGTCCTGGGATTCTCGGCCGGTGGTCAGGTTGCTCTCGTCGCGGCCACGAGTCCGCCGAGCGCTCCCGGCGGTGATCCGGCCGAGATGATGCGACCCGATGCCCTGCTGCTGGTCTACCCGTGGAAGGTCGTCGGGGAGAAGAATACTGGGCTGCGGCACGACGTCACCATCGATGGCAGCACGCCGCCAACCTTCATCGCCCAGTGTGGCGACGACACCGGGTCGGTTCCACAGGGTTCGGCTCACCTCTATCTGGCGTTGTTGGCGGCGAAGGTGCCGGCCGAGATCCATGTGTATGAACAGGGCGGCCATGGCTTCGGCCTCAAGGCCGGCAACACGCTGCCCGGCACCCTCGATTGGAAGGACCGGGCGATCGACTGGCTCCATGGCCGAAACTGGTAACCTTTAACGGAAAGCGCGGGGATGATTCACATCTCGACGAGCGACCGCACGTGTGAGACGGCCGCCCGGGCGAGTCCCCCGAGGGCGTAACCACCCTCGAGCGTTGAGACGAGCCGGCCGCCCGCGTGCTTGGCGGCGATCCCCATGAGGATCGTCGTCAAGTCAGCGAAATCGTCATCGGTGAGCCTGAACCCGCCGAGAGGATCGCCGACCCGCGAGTCGAATCCCGCCGATACGAGCACCAGTTCCGGCTTGAATGCATCCGCCGCAGGAATGAGTTCGTCACGAAAGGCGCTGACGATCTCCTGCCTGCCCGCACCGGCGGCGAACGGACGATTCATGATCAGGCCCCTGCCCGGGCCCTCACCCGTCTCGTCCCGGTGACCCGTGCCGGGGTAGAGCGGCGATTGGTGCGTGTCGAAGAAGAGTACCGATCCGTCCGCTTGAAACTGGTCCTGCGTGCCGTTGCCGTGGTGTACGTCCCAATCGGCGATCAGGACGCGGCGGATCCCGTGGACGGCAAGCGCGTGCCTCGCCGCGAGGGCGACGTTGTTGAACAGGCAGAACCCCATCCCGCGATCAGGGGTGGCGTGGTGACCGGGGGGCCGCACGATCGCGAATGCATTGCGTACTCCGCCGGTCATGACGGCATCCACGGCCGCCAGAATGCCCCCCGCCGCGAGAATCGCCGTCTCGAGCGAGCGGGGGGAAAGAGGCGTGTCTCCCGTCGAAAGCTGTCCACGACCCTCCGACGCATCCGCCCGCACCATCCGGAGGTAATCGGCGGTGTGGCAACGGAGCAGTTCCGCCTCGGTCGCCGCGCGGGGTTCGATGGCGAGCGTTCGTTCGATCAGGCCCTGATCGCGGAGTGCCCTCCGGATAGCCCGAACACGTCCGGGCGACTCCGGATGGCCCTCGCCGGTCTCGTGTGCGGTGTACGCATCGCTCGTGACGAGCCCAGTCATACGACATCATCCCCCGGAGCCATTCCTACCTCGTTTTCTCGGTCGATGATCCGATCGGTCGTTCGGAAAGCACCCGATCGAGGAATAAGTACGAATCCTCCCGCACATCTGGAGGGAAATCATGGTTGCAGTCCGGCTGCCGGATGACGAATCGTTCCTCGGCCCCGAACAGCGAGTAGATGCGACGGATGTTCGGCTCCGCCGCTGCCACCGCTTTCGCTGAGAAGTTGTCGTCGTGGAGCGGGCTCGCGGAAAAGAAGCCCCGCGGTGCGAGGGCGGCCACCACCTCCGGAAAATCGAAAGGCATGGCTTCGGGATCCAGTCCGTGGATCTCACGAACCCGCTGCATATACCGATCCTGGGCCCAGCCGGCGAGGTGCCCTCCCTTGTAGGCGGGAAAAGGGTCCCAGCCGCAACTCGAGACGACCGCCTTGATGCGGGGATCGAAAACCGCCACGAAGATCGCGTTGTGCCCACCGAGTGAATGTCCGATGGCACCGATTCTCTGGGTATCGACCTCGGGCCGTGCCACGAGCAGATCGACGCCGCGGCGATGATTGACAATCGCCGCCATCGTCCCGGAGGCATGGGAGTCGAGGTGGAAGTCATAATCCGCCAATTCACCGAAGGATGGATAGTCCGGCGCAAGCACGACGTAGCCCCGACGTGCCAATTCGATGGCATAAGCCCGGTTGGCTCGCGGACCATCTCCGGCCACCACGAGCTTTCCGAGCGGTGATGTCGGATGCAGTGCGAGCACCGCCGGTCGCCTCCCATCGGGGCCGACCAGTCCGGCGCCCACCCGTTCGTCGGGAAGGTAGAGATGGGCCGTCACCTGCTGATCCGGCCCCGCCTCATACGTGACGAGCAGTCGAGAGCAGCCATCGAGTCGCTCACGACCCCGCTCCACGACTGTGAGCGGCCCCGCCGCCGATCCGTCGGGTAGCCTGCCCATCACCGTCTGCATCCCTTCCAGGATGTCCAGCCGACGGACCTGCCAGTCGTCGACCGTCTCGATCGGCCTCGGTTCTCCGCCCGCAGGTCCGCGCACCACCGTCAGATCGGAATGGTCGGGATATGGACTCGGATCAAGCCTACCGGGAGCGTTGGCGGCCGCGCCGCCGGTCGCGGCGATCTGATCGCGGACAGCCCCGATGATCGCTTCCTCGCTCGATGGCGACCATGCGGATGGCAGGCCGTAATAGACCATCGCGCCGCCTGCTTCGTAGCCACCCTCCTCGAGGACCCGTCGCGACGCGATGTAGGCCATGACGTCGTTGGAATAGCCGGCCACCCAGGTGCGTGCCGGGCCGAGTTCCGATTTCAGCCGAACCGCGAAATCGACGACGACTTCGCCCCCGAGAAAGATCCAGTGGGGCCCGTCGCCGATCCGCCATGTCTGTACGGGATACGGATAAGTGGCCGAAAGGCTCCCATCCTGCCTCCATGTTTCGAGCAGTCTCTCCGCCCGCGCGGCCTCGTAGCGATTCGTCGAACGGCTGGCCTCTTCCAGCTCCTCCCGGGTGGGGAGAGAGGCGAACGCCAGCGGAATCTCCGTGAAGGCGGAGGCGAGCGACCCATGGACCGGAATGGCCCGCCGCTCGACGGCCTTCACGACGGCCGCGGCGATTTCGGCGCCGTAGCGTTCGGCGAGTTCGATCCTGCGGCGTGGCAGGGGATTCTGGTCGGCTCCACAGCCGATCCACACCATTGCGACCGCCCGAGGAAACCTCTTCTCCAATTCGATCTGGGCGTACCCCGGCCAATCACCCGACCACTCGTAGCCCGAAAGCACGGTGGCGTGGCAGGCATACCCGACGGCCACCGCCCGGACGCCTTCGTCACCTGACTGATGCGGGTCGCGCACGACCAGCACGGGAACGTCGTGATCGACCGGACCGGCGAGGCGATCGGCGGCGCGTCGCTGTGGCACCTCCTGCTCCGGGTTCGACCGTCGATTCACCGCGAAGTGCGCACGGCCGACGGTCCATGTGAACGCCGCGGGTCTCAGGTCGGCGATCGCATCCCCCACCACGCTGACGACCTTGTCCACGAGTTGCGTCGAATAGCGACGCACCATTGCCATCGCCGCATCATCAAGGGCATACATGGTGCGGAGGTTGTCGGCCACGACCGGTCCGCTGTGCGTGTGCGTGGTCGCGAGTACGACCTCCTCGCGATTCAAACCGTACCGCTCGGTGACGGCTGCCATGATCGTGCCGGCCGTCCCGCGATCGATGCCGACGAGATCCAGGACCACGAGAACATGCCGTGTCCCCCCGGCATCCTCGAATACCAGGGCCTTCGCCCACAGATCGGTGAGCGTGCCCTCGGCGGGACGATCCCGGGAAGCATAGCCGGACATCCACATGCCTTCCGGCGGTGTGATGCATTCCCGTGCGACCCCCGCCTTCCATCGGTTAGGCGACTCTTCGGCCGCATCGGCTCGTACCCAACCATCGACGAACGCCAGACATGTCCCGACCAGCATGGCCATCCGGACAGCCCGGCGGATGGCTTCCCATGTCTCCGAACAGGTTCGGCAGAATCCGTCACCACCTCGTCCTGATACGTCGCTACGCATGATTCCCATTCCTCATCATGACGTCCTTCGATGCCTCGAAGTCCCAATGGAGACCTGGAATGGGAGGATAGCCCTGCCGAAAGACGACCTGCAAACCGCGCATGCCGGGGGAACTGGGTGGCGATGCCAGGAACCCTGGTAGGTTGGCCGTTCTGCGAAACGCGGTCTTCTCGATACCGTCACGCGGCGGGCTTGTGTCGAAATGCGAAGCACTCTAGTTACCCGCCCTCCGTTTCGGAGTTGCTGGAGTGAATTCCATGACGCGACTGCCTGCCTTCGTCGACGACTTCCTGTCCCTGCCGTTGCCGGTGTTGTTCGGATCGCTGCTTCTGTATTGGGGCACGATCGCTTTTCTCATGCATCGGTACCTCGTGCCCTGGATCGCGGGCCGTGAGGGCCGCAAACTCGGTCGATTCGAGGCAGAGGTTCCCGCCCAGATCGGATTGGCCTTCGGCCTGCTCATCTCCTTCATCGCGATCCCCGTCTGGGACCAGCACAACCTGGCCGAGGAAACAGCCCGCAGCGAGGCGGCTGCCTATCGGGAGATGTCAGAGGCGATCGAGGACGAGGGCGGCGATCAGTCGCGACACCTGACACAGTCCCTGAACGACGTGATCACCTTCATCGTCGACCAAGAGTGGCCGAAGCTGGCCCAACTGCTCAGTCCACAGGTCTCGGCGCCGCCGCTTCGGTCCCTGCGGGCCGATATTCACGCCCTGCCAGCCGGCAGCCTGCACACCGAACTCTCGGATCTCTACCGACACGCCTCGACCGCACGGGAAACAAGGCTTCGGATCGCTGCCACGAGGCCACCACCGGCCCGGTGGGGCATCGTCGGAGTGCTGGGGATTCTCACGCTGCTTGGAGTCGGCCTGATCCATGCCGACAGCCGTCGGGCGCGACGAATCGCCCTGGGCATGGTCGCCGTGGGCATCAGTTGTTGCTTTGTGATTCTCTTCGCCTACACGCGGCCCTACATCGGCCAATTCGCCGTCCAGCCGGAGGATCTCAAGGTACTTCGCACCGATATGGCAACCGAGTCGGTGCTCGCTGCGGAAGGAGAAGCTCCGAAGAGGTTTTGAACTCTCGCGACCGGGCCTGGGGGCGAGCGATCGATCAGCGGCACCCACACCCGCCAGCGCCACAGCCCTCCTGGCGGCGACGAGCCAGCCGTTCCTCGAGCGCGAGCGACGTGGGGGTGATCGACAGGCCGCCGAGAGCCGTACAGCGGAGTTCTCGCGGCATCTGACCGGCGACGCGGCTGGCCGTGGCCACCACCTCGTCGAACGGTATCACGGCGTCGAAGCCCGCGAGGGCCATGTTCGCGCAGCACAATGCATTCGCCGCAGCCATCACGTTCTTGCCGAGACAGGGGACCTCGACCCGGTTGGCCACCGGGTCGCAGATCAGTCCGATCATGCTCTGGAGGGCCATCGAGGCCGCCGCGAGCGACTGCGCGAGCGAACCATCGGCCAGCGTGACGATGGCCGCAGCCGCCATGGCGGCCGCCGACCCTCCCTCGGCCTGACAGCCACCGACTTCCGCCGCAAACGACCACGGCGTGGCGATGAACACCCCCATGAGCCCGGCGGCGAGAAGTGCCCTGGCCATCGACTGCTCGTCGAGTCGCATGGCCTCCGCGAGCGTGATCACGGCCGCCGGCAGAGCCGCGCAGGCGCCGGCGGTGGGCGCAGCCACGATCACCCCCATGGAGCTTTTCACCTCCATCATCGCGGTCGTCGTGAGAACAATCCTGTTGAGCACGTCATCCCCCACGAGCCGGCCGGAGGCCATCGCCCGAGCGAAGCCAGGGGCCTGGGGCGGAAGGACTCGGTCGTCGTACGACGTGCCCGCGATACCCTCCGCGATCGACCGCCGGAAGATCCGCACGATGTCGGTCATCATCGCGATCACCTCGTGCTCGCCGAGACCTCCCCGCTGCATCTCGTAGGCGACCGCATGCCGCCACAGCGGTAGGCCACGACCGGCATCCTCGGCCAGGAGTTCCGCACAGGAAGTGAACGGCACCCGCACATTCCTGGGGGTCAGCACGGGAAGAATCGGGGCGAGCCTGTGCACCCGCTCGACGTCCGCCATGACGGGTGCGACTACCGAATCGCTGAGCATCACCTGTGATCGCACCCGTACGAGGCATCCCGAAGCATTCTGGAGGACCTCGACCTGATCGACCCCCGCGACCGACTCGAGGTGCACCTTGAGGGCGTCGGCATGCCGCCTCGCCGCCTCGCCGGTCACCACCAGGAGCGGCTCGTGGCAGTCGCCATGAAGCGAGAGTTCCCAGCCGTCGATGTCGATCACCTCGATCATCCCGCCGCCCGTGGAAATGGCGCGCAGGGCGTGTGTCTCGCCGGCCCGCCCGACACTCAGTCGGTAGGTGTTCGGATGAGGATCGCCCACATCCACCGTATCGAACCGCAGGCTCGTGCCCTCGAGCGCCAACGACTCGACCGAGCCAGGCAGCCGCGGATCGGCAGCATCCCAGCCGAGCAGTCCGCCACAAAGACCCATGTCGGAGCCTTGGGTGTCATGCGTGGTCGGCAGCGATCCGGCGCGGTCGAACTCGACGAGCACCCCGTCGGGCGTTCCGCCGACGAGATCTCTGGCCAGGCGCCCGATCCGAAGGGGCGCGGCGCAGTGCGAACTCGAGGGACCGCGCATCACCGGACCGATAACGTCGTTGAAGATGCTGACGATCATGCTTGGTTTCTGAGCTCGAATACCCGCACCATGATCAACACCTGTCGTGCCAGGCATCCCACCAGGTTCGGAACTGTCTCCACTGCTTCTCCAGGAATGCGTCCTGGCTCGGACCGAGGGCATCAGTGGCATCGAAGTGATGGGCGTATGCGGAATGACCCTGGAGAACCATCAGTCGCTTGTAGTAGAGCACGAGGTCCGATCCCTCGTCGAACGTCGCGAGGACCGTGAGGGCGGCATCGAGCTCGGCAGCCAACGACCGCGCCTTGCCATCCCCATGAGCCGCCAGTCGGCAGAGCTCCACGAGCCTCAGCACCGGCCGCGGTAGGGCATTGCCCACGCCGGTGATCGCCCCGACCGCACCACACCGCACGATGCCGTGGAAGACCTGGGTGTCGACTCCAACCATCAGCGACAGCCCGGGGTCGCCGCTGGTGATCCGCTCGGCAGCGTAGGTCAGCGATTCTCTCCCTCCAAACTCCTTGAAGCCGACGAGGTTGGGGAATTCCCGACGCAGGTCGAAGAACAACTCGGCCCGCGTCTCGAAGCCGTAGGCGGGGCTGTTGTAGATGACCGCCGGCAAGCCCTCAGCCGCGGAAAGAATGCCGGCAAAATGATTCCGCTGGGCTGTTGGCGAGGCGGACCGGGAGAGCACTCTCGGGATCACCATCAGCCCTGCTGCGCCAATCCTGCGGGCGTGTGCCGCGTGGGAGGCGGCGAGGCGAGGATTCTGTGCACCCGTTCCGACGATCACGGGTAGGCCAGCCTTTACCAGCCGTTCCACCCCTTCCTGACGCTGATCGTCGGTCAACAACGGCCAGTCACCCATCGAGCCGCAGTAGACGACGGCGGACATGCCGGCCGCGATCAAGTCGGTCGCCGTGGCGACGAGAACGTCGAACAAGGGCTCGCCGTCCACGCTGCACGGTGTCATCAGCGCGGGCATGCAACCATGAAAGACATTCACGTGTGGCGGGGTCCGATGGGAGAGGGCTCAGACGACCATGAGTTTCCGAAATCATACGCGGATTTTCAGTCTCCGCTCGCCCGCCACTTCCACGGACAATACGTCTGGCTTCGAAGACTCAGGGCTTTCCGTGGAGAGTGGTCCGCGTTTACGGGTCACCGGCCCAGATCCTGACGAGTTCGACGCACACCTCGCAGGCCCGCCGCATCTGATCGAGACAGGCCCATTCCAGCGGCGAGTGCGGATTGTGTTGACCCGTGGAGAGGTTGGGGGTGGGCAGGCCCCTCGCCGTGAATTGCGATCCGTCGGTGCCCCCCCGGACCACGGTCCGTCGGGCGACTCTGCCAAGACGCCGATGCGCCTCCTCGGCGTAGTCCACGGCCCGCGGCTCCCTCGTCAGACCTTCACCGAGGTTGCGGTACTGCGGCCGCACGGCGACACACACCTTCACGCCCGGGATCAATCGCTCGACGTCGGCCGCGATGGTCCGCAGCAGGGCGGCCTGTGCGCCGAGCGCTGCGGACTCGAAATCCCTGAGCAGGATCCGCAACGTCACCTCGGCCACGCCGCCCGTCATGTCATACGGGTGCACGAACCCATCCCGGCCAGTTGTGACCTCGGGGGCCATTCGATCGCGTGGCAGGCGGGCGACGAACTCGCCAGCCGCACGGATGGCGTTGACCATCCTGTCTTTGGCGATCGATGGATGAATGTTGACGCCCTCGAACCGTACAACGGCGAGATCGGCGGAGAAGGTTTCCGTATCGATCTCGTTTTCACCGCCGCCATCGAGCGTATAGGCGACATCGGCCCCAAGCCTTTTCAGATCGACGTAGTCGACTCCTCGGCCGATCTCCTCATCGCACGTGAAGAGCACCCGCACTGGCCCGTGGGGAATCTCCGGGTGCTCCATGAGGTGCGCGGCTAATTCGACGATGACGGCCACGCCCGCCTTGTCATCGCCGCCCAGGAGCGTCCGGCCATCCGTCGTAATCAGGGTCGCCCCGTGCAGGGCCTCCAATTCCGGGTTTTCCGTCACGCGGATCACCCTCGATGGATCACCAGGGAGCGGGATGTCGCCGCCGCGATAATCGCGAATCACCTGCGGCTCGACACCGGACGCCGTCGTCTCGGGTGACGTATCCAGGTGGGCGTTGAAGGCGACCACCGGCAGGTCCTTCGACACCGTCGGAGGAATGGTCGCATAGACCAGGCCGAATCCGTCCTGCTCAGCATCCTCCAGGCCGACGTTCCGCAATTCGTCGACGATCAGCCGACCCATGGCCAGTTGGCCAGGACTGCTTGGATACGTCGCCGACGAAGGATTTGCCATCGAATCGATCCGAACGTAACGGAGGAAACGCTCGAGAAGTCGCTCCGAATGGATCCCCGATGTGATCGACCCGTTCATCCTTCGACGACCTTCCTTCTTCGATGCCATCCCATGAGCCGTGTTCCTGGCGAACAATCCTCCGGCGGCCACCGTCCTCTTTGTCCCCTGCTCCGTGCCCTGCTCCGCATGGGGTCGCCCCATGCAAACATCAGCCGGCTGTCATCGCCGGGATACGTTTTCGGGCGGCTGGGCTCTCCGCATGTCGATCGTACCGATTCCGTCTGGGTCACCCGGACTCATGGCGTCCCATGCAGGGCTCGGCAGTCCCTCCCGATCGATCCGGGCGACCACCGTGTCCCACCCGATTACACCGTCCTTGTCGAGCCGAAGCCGAAGGGCCCAACCGGTGTTGGTTTCAGGTGTGTCGAAGCCGTCGAAGACGAAGTTGCCGAGGCTGTAAACGATCAACCGCCCCCGATGGTACTCGGCACCCTGTGTCACGTGCGGATGCCCGCCGATCACCATCGAGGCTCCTGCCTCCACCATCATTCGCGCAAACTGCCGCTGGCGATCGTTGGGATCCCCCTCCTCCTCCCAACCCCAATGCATGAACGGAATGATCACGTCGGCATGATGGACGTCGCGGGCGACCCGGATGTCGTCGAGAACCCTCTCGTCCTCGCTCCATGCGACGCCTGCACGGTCGTTTCCAGCCTGAAACTCTCGTGGCTTGAATTCGTTGTAGCCAAGCAGTGCCAGCCGAACGCCACGGCATTCCACGATCCACGGCTGATGGGCCTCGACGAGATTACGACCCGCCCCGAACGCGGGCATGCCTCGCTGCTTCAGGAGCGTGAGACATTCGACCAGCGCCTCCGGCCCAAAGTCGCCAGTGTGATTGTTGGCGAGCGACAGGGCGTCGAAGTGCTTTCCCACAAATGGTAGGCACCGTGGATGCGCCCGAAAGTTATAGGGCTTGCTGACTTTTTCACCGACGGTCGCGATGACGCACTCGAGGTTGCCGATGGCCAGATCCGCATCGGCGAGCACGTCGGCGAAGGCAGCGAAGGGATCCCGTCCCTCGGCAATCACTTCCCCGGGCAGCGTATCGAGCATGATGTCGCCCACGAAAACGAGGCGGACGGGTGTACGCGTCTCAGTCGCGGCTGGCGATGTCGAGGCCGGCACGCTGCGACTTGGCTCGGCGGCAGCGAGGTCGAACAAGGCGACCTGGACGAGACAGATACCGATCAGCAACCCCCGATGAGCCACCCTGTGCGAAGCGGGATCCATGATTGCGGTCTTTTAAACGGAGAGGGCGGGATTCTTTCGGGCCTCTTCTCGACTGTTTCGGATTTTCTGCGATTCCTGACGCAATGTCCATGCCCGTCGACGACTTGTGATCGTTGGCTGGCGTTGGATCGAAGCGGTCCAGTTTGGGCAAAGTCAGGACCCTTCAGCAACGGTTCAGCAAAGTCCCCCGGAGGCTTGCCGGAGAGGGATGTCCTCTCCGCTTGGGCTTGTGGCGGCGCCTGTGGTCATGCGCTCGTGCCGACGTCGGCGGCGAAAGGGGGTGCGACATGATGCACCTCCGCCAACCGATCGTGCCCCCCAAGGATCGGCCGCTCTCCGTCCTATCTATCGCGGCTTCGAGACGAATCGGAAAAAGGTCTCGAAGCGGAAGCTGCGGACGGGCAAGTCGAAGTACGTGTGGAACGACGAAGACAAGATCCAGACGCGCGAGAGTCCGCATCTGCGGATTGTGACTGACCACCTCTGGTACAAGGCGAACGAGGTTGTTGACGGTCGGCGCGTCTTCAAGAAGCCCGTCCGCGGCGCGGGGCATCCACTCCGCGGCACGACCAGGCAGCGACGCGGGCTGCTCGCCGGCGTGTTCGTCTGCGGATGCTGCGGTTCGCCCATGCATTCCTTCGGGAAAAAGGACGGCTACTTTCGCTGTTCGGCCGCTGTGTCTGGAGCCTGCTGGAACCGCGGCTACTGCATGCGGGAGCGGGCGTATCCGGCGGTGCTCGAGGCCGTCGTCAGCGAGGTGCTCTCGCTCGACGGCGCCCGCGACGCCGTGCTCGCCCGAGTGCGGGAGTTGCACGAGCAGGGCGGGTCGGTAGCGGCCGAACTCAAGAGGCTCGACAAGGAGGAAAAGAAACTCGTGTCGGCGATCGAACGGCTCTCGGCGGCGGTGGAGGGCGGCGACGGGGCGCTCATCTCGCCGACGTCGCGGCTGGCCGACCGCGAGCGCGAGCTGGCGATCGTGCGGTCCCGGCGGCGGTAGGTCGAGGAGCAGGCAAGCAGGAACGAAAAACTTCCAAGCCCGGCCAAGCTGCTCGAGCACCTCGAGGCCGTGAAGGGTCAGTTGCTCGGTGCGGAGAACCGTGCGGCGGTCATCCTGCGGCAGCTGCTCGCCGGGCCGATCCGCGTGATTCCGTACATGCGGATCGACGGCAAGCGGGTGGTGCCGAGGCTCGAGTTCACGATCAACCTTATGGCGGCGCTGCCACCCGCAGTGGCGGCCCCGTTCTGTCGGTCGGTCGGCGATGACACCGAGAGCGAGCTTCCCAAGATGCTCACGCGGACGCTCCTGGTGAACGCGTTCGACGAGCCGCAGCTCGTAAAGCATGCCCGCGTGATCGTGGAGGGGCGGCTCGAGGGCAAGACCTACAAGGAGATCGCCACGGAGCTCGAATTGACGGAATACAACATGGAGAACTGCGACGCCATCACGCGGCTGATGGAAGCCGCAGGGCTTCCCGAGCCGCTCCGCCGGCTGACGGAAAAGCCCGACCATGTGCCGCAGTGGTGCAGCAAGCACTGGCTGAAGGCGGGCGAACGCAAGGGCGGCGGCAAGCGCCGTCGAGCGTCATGACGTCAGGGATTCGGGGACGCAGTCGATGGCTTCGGCTTCGGTCGCCAGATTTCGTCGCCAGACGTGGCTTGCCGCTTTTGGGCGTCCTGGACGATGGCGGCGAGATCATGGCTGAACTTTTCTGCGATGCGTCGCCGGGTAGCGTGAATGTCTTCAATCGTCGTGTCGCGATCAGGAGATTTCTGCGTCATCGTTCAACAACT
>JBJTBB010000031.1:0-7378 GCA_046091125.1 Planctomycetaceae bacterium | reverse complement strand
GGACTGTGTCTCGTCAACGCCATGCACATCACCGCGAGCGTCTTCATCAACGACGACGAAGCCGTCCTGCATGCCGACTACGCAGCCTGGCTCGAGCGGCTCGCTCCCTTCGATGAGAGCCCAGAGGTCTACCGGCACAACCGGACCGGAGAAGACAACGCCGATGCGCACATGAAACGGCAGGTGATGGGCCGCGAGGTCGTGGTCGCGATCACCGAGGGTCGGCTCGATTTCGGACCGTGGGAGCAGATCTTCTACGGTGAGTTCGATGGACGGCGTCCGAAGCGGGTGCTCGTGAAGGTGATCGGGGAGTAGTGCGCCCTGCTCCGATCAGCCCCGGATTGCATAACGCGTCGGATCGGCAAGGCCCGCTTCCTCGAAACCACGTCGCCGAAGGTGGCAGGCATCGCAGTGGCCACAGGCGAATCCATCGGCGTCTGGATCGTAGCAACTGAGCGTCATTCCATAGTCGACGCCAAGCGAGATGCCCCTCCGGATGATCGCGGCCTTTGAGAGGCTGACAAGCGGTGCATGGACGCGATACCTCCCCTCCCCCTCGACGGCAGCCTTCGTGGCCACGTTGGCAAGGTGCTCGAACGCGGCGATGAAATCCGGGCGGCAATCGGGGTAGCCGCTGTAGTCGACGGCATTGATTCCCACGAACAGGTCGAAGGCCCCGACCACTTCGGCCCAGGCGAGAGCCACTGACAGGAGCACCGTGTTGCGGGCGGGTACGTAGGTGATCGGGATCCCCGCCGAGATCGTGCGGGCATCGCGGTGCTTGGGGACGGCGATATCCGAGGTGAGTGCCGATCCACCGAAGCGTCTGAGGTCCACGGTCGTCTCCATGTGGGCGTTGGCGCCGAGCGCCTTCGCAACCACCCGGGCAGCCTGGATCTCGGTGGCGTGCCGTTGTCCATAGGCGACCGTCAGCGCGTGGGTCTCAAAGCCCTCGGCCCGCGCGATCGCGAGCACCGTCGCCGAATCGAGTCCGCCACTGAGCAGGACGACCGCCTTTCGCGATGGATTCATCCCGTGAGTCTCTCATCCCGCCGGCCGACATGCTTTTGGGGCTCGGACGGCCTCCCCCGCAAAAAAACTGCCGCCCCCGGAGGGGCGGCAGCCTTGAGACCAGTCTGGGCTGCGTCACGGCAGGCCCGTCGACGTGCCGTTTAGCGGCACAGCCCTCTGGTACAGTCACAATGCGGCACTGGCCACCTCCTTTCGAAAAAGAACCCCAGCCGACACGACCATTGCGAAGCCGCCGCCGGGCTTTTCCCTCCCCGGCCGTCACCGGGGACCGAGGCGTCGATTATAGGCCACAGGTGTCCAGGAGAGGCCTGCCGATCGATCGAATATGCTTTCTTTTCGCGGTTTGCGCCGCGCCGGGGACAAGCGATGCAGCGTCGTGTCGGCAGAGAGCTTTCGGAAGTGGATGTCGCCGGTCATGCCGCCGGCTGGCGGGTTCGTCCATGGGGTGGGCCTGCCGTCTTCTCGCGACGCGAACTCGTCCGGGTGGGCGGACTCGGGGCCATCGGGCTCTCACTCGGTGACCTCGGCGGTTCGAAGGCGTCCGCCGCGGTGCCGCCTGTTGCCGCCAAGGCCCGTTCGTGCATTGTGTTGTTTCTTTCGGGAGGCCCCCCCCAGCACGAGACGTTCGACCCCAAACCGCATGCGCCCGTGGAGATCAGGGGCGACTTCCACCCGACCGCGACGAGCGTGCCGGGTGTTCAATTCTGTGAGCTTTTGCCACGGGTGGCCGCGCGGGCGCATCGACTCTGCGTGATCCGTTCGATGACCACCGGCATTCACAGCCACTCGACGAGCGGCTGCTTCATGCTGACGGGTCATCCGCCCACGAGCATGGCCGAGAACGGTCCGGCGAGCGCTGAGGATTGGCCGAGCATCGCCGCGACGGTCGGGGCGCTCCGGCCGTCGGAGCGTTCGCCACTGGCGAGCGTGGTCGTACCGGAAAGGATCGTCAACAACCCTGCGATCCCCTGGCCGGGCCAGAATGGCGGTTTCATGGGCGCCCGTTGGCATCCGCACGTCCTACACTGCGATCCGTCCGCCGAACGGATCCGCATCGAGGGGCTGACGCCGGTGGACGGCCTCACGAGCGTCCGGCTCTCCGGCCGACAGGATCTGCTCGGCGAACTCGACGGGCACTTTCGATCGATCGCTTCGAACCCTGCTGTCCAGGAACTCGACCGCATGCAGCACGAGGCCTTCTCGCTGCTGCAGTCTGGGGCGACCCGCGAGGCGATCCAGATCGAGCGAGAGCCGGCGGCCGTCCGAGACGCCTACGGTCGTACGAAATTCGGTCAAAGCGTCCTGCTCGCGCGACGACTCGTGGAGGCAGGCGTGCGGCTCGTGCAGGTCAATTTCCCCCGGGAGCCGGGGGATACGACATCCAACAATCCGCTCTGGGACACGCATGTCAGGAATTCTGAGCGGCTCAAGGACGTGCTTTGCCCCCAGTTTGACACGGCCCTCGCAGCCCTGCTCGACGATCTCGCAGGGCGGGGCCTTCTCGAGGAGACGCTCGTGGTCGTGATGGGCGAATTCGGGCGGACCCCCACGATCAATCGCAGCGGCGGCCGTGACCACTGGGGCAACGTCTTTTCCGTCGCGCTGGCGGGCGGTGGCGTGCCAGGGGGCATCGTGATCGGTGCGAGCGGCGACAAGGGGGCGATGCCCACCGAGCGTCCTGTTCGGCCGCCCGATCTGGCGGCCACGATCTTCCGCCTACTCGGCATCCCGCCTGGCCACGAGTTCCGCGACTCGCTCGACCGGCCGCGTCCGATAACCTACGGCGGTGAGCCGATCCGCGAGATCGTAACGACCTGATGCATCGTGGTCCCGGCGTCGATCGCCGTATGGCCGCGTGGGGTCGCAGCGCTTCGCCTTCCAATCAAGTCGAGGAGAATGATCGATGACATCTGCGATCGTGGATGCGGAGGGAGCCAACGACCGGATGCCGGTGCTCGTGGCGGGTTGCTGGCGGCAGGCGACGATCGTCGATACCTTCCGCGCGACCGATCCGAATACGAATACCTTGCTATCCGAACAGTGGCCCGTGAGCGGCTGGGGTGATGTGGATGCGGCGCTCGACGCGGCCACGGAGGCAGCCCGGGTGCTCTCCCATCTGCCGGGCGAACGACTGGCGGCGTTTCTCGAGCGCTATGCGTCGCGGCTGGAGACAATCGGCGACGAACTGGTGCAGCTCGCCCACCGGGAAACGGGGCTGGCCGTTCGGCCGCGACTTGCGGAGGCTGAACTGCCCCGCACGCTCGACCAGCTCAGGCAGGCCGCCGCGTCTGCCCGTGATGAGGGCTGGCGGATGGTGTCGATCGACCCTCCGCGCAACCTACGGGCCGCGTCGTTTGGCATCGGTCCGGTGGTGGTCTTCCCGCCAGCGAACTTCCCGCTCGCCTACGGCTGCCTGACCGGCGGCGATTTCGCGGCGGCGATTGCAGCTGGTAATCCCGTGATCGCCAAGTCCCACCCCTGGAGTCCGTCGGTGTCACGCCGAGCGGCCGAGGAGGCGCTCGCAGCGCTTGGCGAATGTGATCTGCCCATGGCCACGGTGCAGCTTCTCCACGGGATGGAGCCGGCCGACGGCGAACGTCTGGTGGCCGACCGCAGAGTGGGGGCGACCGGCTTCACCGGCGGACAGGCCGCGGGCATGCGGCTGTTCAAGGCCGCGAGTGCCGCGGGAAAGGTGATCTGGGTCGAGATGGGTAGCCTCAATCCAGTCGTGCTCCTGCCGCACGCCCTCGCCGAACGTGCCGAGCGGATCGTCGACGAGCTCACCGCCAGCGCGACCGGCTCCGCCGGTCAGTTCTGCACGAAGCCGGGGATCGTGTTTTTCATCGATGGCGGCGAGCATCGCCGCGCCGCGGAGGCCTTCGTGCAGGGCATGAAGAAACGATTCGACGCAATGGCCCCGCAGGTGCTGCTCGGGCCCGCTGGTCGTGAGCGGCTGGTGCAAGCGATCGCGAAGCTGGAGGAGGCCGGTGCACGGAGGCTCTCGGCGGCACGATCATCGCAAGGATGCGTACATCCACCGACGTTGCTCGAGACCACGGCGGCCGAGATTCTCGACGACCCGGAGGGACTTCTGGTCGAGGCCTTCGGCACTGCGACGGTGCTCGTGAGGTCTTCGAGCCTCGTGGAGCTCGCAAGGGCCCTGAGTGTCGTCAAGGGATCGCTCTCGGCGTCGCTCTACACGTCCACCGACGGTCGCGATGGCGAGGCGGTCGGGACGATTCTCCCGCTGATCCTGGAGCGGGCCGGACGGATCATCGAGAACCGGATGCCGACCGGCCTGGCGGTGAGTCCAGCGATGCAGCATGGAGGCCCGTGGCCGTCGGCAGGGCCGCCCTTCTTCTCGGCCGTGGGGTTTCCCTGGACGATCCAGCGCTTCGCCAGGAGGATCTGCTTCGATGGTCTCACCGGCGGACTGTTGCCACCATGCGTCCGCGACGAGCCTCCGCCCCATCGGCCGTGGCGATTCATCGCCGGCGAGTGGGTGCGGAACTGATTCTGCGGCCTCTTCGTAATCGCTCTGCGGTGATCGATCAGGCATTGGCCACGAGCAACAGCCGGGCCGTCTGGTGGATCGCCGGTCGATGCGCCTCTTCGACAGGCGAGAGGAGCGGGAGAAGCGGCCCGGTGTTGGCGATTCCTGCCGCGGCCACCGCCTCATGCAGTACGCGGATGGGGCTGATGGAGTTGCGCAGGTTCTCGAGTGGCTCGAAGAGCGAGCGGATTCGCTCCGCTGCGTTCCAATCGCCACTGCGAATCGCCGCGAGCAGGCTCTGGGACAGCCGCGGCGCGACGCAGCCGCACCCCGTCGTGAATCCGCCCAGGCCAAAATCCCGCAGGTGCACGATCGCCGGTTGCTCACCGATGCCGCTGATGACCACCGTCGGATCGACACGCTGGACCAGTTCCCTGAGATAGGGATCGTGCGAGGTGTCACTGCGGACGGTGGCGTACTTGATCGCGGCCACGAGCCCATCGTCAAAAAGCCTGGCCACGTCGGCGGGCTCGATGTAGCCATCGTGCTTGATGTAGATGACCGCCGGCATGCAGGCTGTTTCCACGAATCGACGGATGCCTGTGGCGACGCCGGAGCTCGTCGTGATGCCCTGCTGTGGAAGCACCATCGCCGCCGGAAATAAACGCCCTGCGAGCAGACGTGCCTGCGCGAGCAAAAGACCGTAGGTCGGGCCGGCGGAGGGCACCACGAGCGTCCCCGGCAGCGTGGCCTCTTCGAGCATGTTGAGGAGCGGCTCGTATTCGTCGAGCGGCAGGTGATAGAGGTTGGCGTTGCCGCCGTAGAGCAGGAGCGACACACCCCCAGCCTCGATGTGACGGATCAGGCGGGCATTGGCCTGGCGATCGATCCCGCCACTGGGATCGCGGGCGAGCGGTGGCACGGCCATCACCGAATGCCTGAAGGCATCGGACAGTGCACGACGGTGCGGTGCGGAGGCATTTTGATTCATCGGACTCTCCGGGCCCCTTGGATGGGAGGCATCAGAAGATATCCGGCTCAGTCGATACCGGGGACGAATCGCCCCCGGCCGTCCGCATCAGAAACCGGAAATCGCACCCGAGCGAGGCCTGGCTGACCTCGTCCTCGAAAAGACGCCCGTACCCCCTGTGGAACCGCCGCTCCCGTGGACGCCACTCACTCACTCGTCGTGCGACCTCGGCGGCATCCACGAGCAGATCGATCCGACGGCCCTCGACGTCGAGCGCGATCCGGTCGCCGGTGCGCACGATCGCGAGTGGCCCGCCGACGGCCGACTCCGGTGTCACGTGCAGCACGCAGGTCCCGTAGCTCGTGCCGCTCATGCGGGCATCCGAGATCCGCACCATGTCCCGAACGCCCCTGGCCAACAGTCGCTTGGGAATCGGCAGCATGCCCCACTCCGGCATGCCCGGGGCCCCGAGCGGTCCGGCGTTTCGTAGTACGAGCACGTCGTCGGGCTCGATCGCCGTGGCGGGATCGTCGAGGCGCCGCTTGAGGTCGGAGTAGTCCTCGAATACCACGGCTCGTCCTGTGTGCGAGAGCAGTCGTGGGTCGGCGGCAGTGGCCTTGCTCACGCAGCCCTCCGGTGCGAGCGAACCCCTCAGCACGCAGGTGCCGCCGCTCGCGGCGATCGGGTTGGCGAGAGGACGGATGACGCGGTCGTCGAGCACCTCGCTGCCGTTGATCGACTCGCCGAGCGTGGCACCCGAGACGGTCTGGCAATCGACACGAAGCAGGTGCCTGATCCGTTCGAGCAGGGACGGCAAGCCACCCGCGTCGTGAAAGTCCTCCATCAGGAACTCTCCGGTGGGTCGCAGGTTGGCCAGCACGGGAGTGGATCTCGAGAGTGCGTCGAAACGATCGAGCGACAACGGCACACCGGCTCTGCCTGCCAGGGCCAGCAGGTGCACGATCGCGTTGGTCGAGCCGGCGAGGGCCATGACGGTCACGATCGCGTTGTCGAAGGATGCGGGCGAGAGGATTCGTGACGGTCGCAGATCCTCCCAGACCATCTCGACGATCCTGCGTCCGCAGCCGCTCGCCAGACGCGAGTGCGCGGAGTGGACGGCGGGAATCGTGGATGCCCCTGCGAGCGTGAAGCCCAGGGTCTCGGCAACGGCGGCCATGGTGGAAGCCGTGCCCATGGTCATGCAGGTTCCCTGCGAACGGGCGATCCCCTCCTCCAGTTGCCGCATCACGCAGGCGTCGAGGCAGCCGGCTTCCCGTTCCGACCAGTACTTCCATACATCGGTGCCACTGCCGAGCCGCTCGGTACGGTAACGGCCGGCGAGCATCGGTCCAGCCGGGAGGAAGATCGTGGGCAGGTCGGCGGTGATCGCCCCCATCAGGAGCCCCGGCACGGTTTTGTCACAGCCGCCTAGCAGCACGCAGCCGTCGATCGGATGGGCCCGCAGTACCTCCTCCACCTCCATGGCCAGGAGATTGCGGTAGAGCATGGCCGTGGGCTTCATGAACATTTCGGACAGGGCGAGCACGGGAATCTCGACCGGAAAGCCCCCCGACTGCCAGACACCCCGCTTCACTTCCTCGACCCGCTGCGGAAAGTGGGTATGGCACGGCGACAGGTCGCTCAACGAGTTGAGCAGGGCGAGGACCGGCCGCCCCTCCGACTCGTCGGCCGCATAGCCCATCTGACGAAGGCCGCAGCGGTGGCCGAAGCTCCGCAGATCGTCCGGAGCGAACCAGCGAGCGCTCCTCAGGTCCCCTGCGGAAATCCGCCCATCGGATCGAGATGCCTCCGTGCCTTCCTCTACACCCACGTGCGCCCCCGGTTGCAGGATGGACGCATCCTACTCGCCGATTGCTCGCTCG
>JBJTBB010000030.1:0-3463 GCA_046091125.1 Planctomycetaceae bacterium | reverse complement strand
CCGGAGCGGCCATACGGCACACCGCTGCGAACACTTCGGCCATTGTTGACGCCTTGCTGACGGACGGATGCCGCATTCAGGATTCAGGCGTTCGCCGCATCCGCGGCGAGAATCGCGACCCTGGTCGCCTCGAGCAGCCGGCTCAGTTCGTCGGCTGCATCGACACGGCTGCATCCACTCCTCACGTCCGTGACCAACTGCTTGAAGGCTCCAAGCCATCGCCCCGGATCCCTCCCTTCCGCCGACAGCGTGCGAGACGAGTCCAGCGTCGCAGCTTGAAAGCGACTCCGTCGATTCGGAACGAGCCTGATGCAACCGCCATCCTCAAGTTCCATCATGATGTCAGGACCGAAGTCGTCTCCGTCGCATCTTGAAGATCGAACCGCGACGACCTTCTGGTCACCTGTCACCCAGCGTGCGACATCCACCGCATCGACGACGAGTTCTGCGACTGACCAGCGTGCAATTCCCCCCGTGACTCGACGGGGAGAGGGGTATGCAACGATCAGCGAAGACCCTCCACGCATTGCCAAGAATGATTCGGAAGAAGGATCCCCGAGACTTGTGACCGCGGATTGAACGGTCTGATCCCGACGGAGCACCATCGCCGAGACAACGACGAGTCCATGTTTGGTGACATTCGCCACCGTCGACTGAAGTCTCTCGACCGCCTCGAGCGATGCCGCCAACGGCCTCTCCACGAACATATGCACTCGATTCGCCACAGCCGTTTCAATCTGCGCCGGACGGACTGCGGCGGGAGTGGCCAGAATCACCAGATCCGGATGTTCATCGAACACGCCTCGCCAGCCGTTTTCACCAGAGAAACGCGCCTTATTGGGACAGACTCCCCTGCCACCATGATTTCGGGCGAGCATGTCCGAGGCGAATGCCAGCGATGTCGACGACTGATCCGCCATCGCGACGATTCTCGCTCCCTGGTCAATATCGAGGATCTTGGCTGCGGCGACGGTCCCCCGACCTCCGCATCCGATCAGCCCCACTCTCAGAGGCGTCGCCCCAACGTCGACATCGAGGGGTTCGTTGTCGTGGTCGGCGATCAGACCACATGCGGAGACGCTCGCCGCTGCCCCGACGACGTTCCTTCTCGTCACAAGGACGCCGTCCTGGGAAACACGGGCACCGCAATTCCCGTCCGCCTGTTGACTCGGCGACTGCCGTCGCCCGTTCTGGCCGATCGCACTCGATCGGAAGCGTGAGTATTGGTCATCCGAAGCCATGGTTCCCTCCTGCCAGCGAGACTCTCTGGACGTACTCGATCGACGTTAAGGACGAGCGGCCTGTCGTCACCCGACCGGAGTGAGAATACGATCTTTGTGATGACAAACGCCAGCTTTACTGGTCCGTCAAAACCGATTCATACCGGTTCGCGGCGGCACGGAATGTCACGCTTCTGGCAAGCCTCTACGGTTGTCGCTGGCGGGCCATGAAGCGGACGAATGCCGGCTCCATCTCGGCAGGTGACTCGTGAAAAGCCCGCTGAAAATCCTCGATCCGGCCCTCCGGCGAGTCCGGTGTCAGAGGGATTTTTTCCTGCAGGAGGCCGAGGTAACGAATGTAATCTTCTCGCCTGGACTGGAGGAGGTAGTAGGTCAGGGCCCATGCGGATGAGTAGGCGTCGAGAGCCCCCTCCTCGGAACGAAAAACGCCGTCATCCTCGACGATGCTCTGGAGCATTCCGGGGCGCCACCCCGATCGCCAGCGTTCGAGCCGCTCGGCATTGATTCGACCGATGCCCTTCCATCCACTCGTACTTTCCAGATCAGGCGTCTCGAAATAGCAGGCCATGCCTTCGCTGACCCAGACGGGGATCGCGGCGAGTCGTCGGTGGATTCCCGTCGAGAACGCCATCTGGTGGGTCGCCTCGTGAACCAGCGTCGAAACGAGCCCCGCCGTTGCCGGGTTCCGAAGCATCGCGACATCTCCTGGGGACCCCGAAAATCCCCTCGGGTCTGCGGCGCTACCGGACAGATCGTAGGTCATGATCCTGTTGGTCATGATGTCATAGAAACCGGCCACTCGGGCCACGGCCGCTCCCAACCTGTCAGCCCCGTTTGCCGCGAAGGTCGCCCTATCCCGGAAAATGATCACCAGGAGCGGACGATTCCGATGCGTGATCGGAAGCCCATTTCTCGACCAGAAGTTGTCGAACGCGCCGTGAAGTCGCTCGAGCAAGCCGCCACACCAGGTGGCATATCCCACGGATGTGTCGTGACAGATGCAATAGTGCTTCGTGAAGATGCATTGGAAGCCATCCGGTAGTTCCGCAAGCAGCCTGGCCGCCTCGGCTCGCTGCGCGGCCTTCACGGTCGTCGCTGCCGGGGGGCGACCGTCCGGCGCCGTACGTGGAACCAACTCCCGTCTCGCGATGTTCTCGGGTTGGAGGATCTCCAGTCGCTCGTCGTCATGCTCGACGAGGAGCCCTCCATCCTCCGCCTCCACCAGAACTCGTACCTTGATGGCTCGGTGGGTCGGCGTTCGTTCGTCAGTCGGGTCGACTGACTTCCCGGGGCTGACGAGCTCGATTCTTTCGAATACGTCCGCCGGTTCGCGAGCGTGAACAACCGCATTCGGCAGCAGCGTGCAACCGACGAACAAGAGCAAGCGTTCGATCGTACGATCCAATCGCATGCTGGGATCGTACCAGCCGACGAGCGAAGCACTGCGGGCACTTTACACGGGTAGAACGCTCGTCCCGTGAACTCATTTCTCAGATTGGTTTTGCCCGATTCCGCGGGAAATCATGCCTCTCACCAGTCGGCTGGACGCGCGGAGGCCGCTTCGATACGGTCCCCTCCCCAGTCGTCGAACCCGAGTTCGGTCCGGAGGTCAGCGCGGCATGGCGGCACGAACGCCTTTTCCAACTCGTCTTCCAATCCGTGGCCAGCGAATCAGTGGCCAGCGGATGCGCTCATCCATCGCCGTGTCGATGGCGGCAGGCACCCTGTGCGCCTGCCTGGTCGGATGCGCGGGCTGGCAGGCCTGGCTCGACCCCAAGGAAGCGGCTCGGCTCGCAAAGCTCTATGGCCCGACGGCTGACCAGCGGATCGAGGAGCTGCACGAGCGAAGTGAAAAGGCGGCAAAAGCAGGAGAGCAGGAGGCTTTCGGACGCGAACTGACCGTAGCGATCATCGAAGAACATGATCCGCGCGTCCGTGGTGAGATCGTCTCGCTCGCCGGTCACATCGACAGCCCACAGGCTCGGGGAGTGTGCGAGGGCGGCCTCGTCGACCCCGACCCATCGGTTCGGATGGCCGCCTGCAGGGCATGGGCGGAGAAGGGGGGGGATCGTGCGGTCGAGCTCCTGGCGCAGCGGATCGACGGTGAGCAGGACATCGACGTCCGCCTCGAGGCGGTCGCCGCCCTCGGGAGAACGCGGTCGTCCAAGGCAATCCCGCATCTCGCAGAATCACTTGAGGATTCCGATCCGGCCGTGCAGTAC
>JBJTBB010000029.1:0-19690 GCA_046091125.1 Planctomycetaceae bacterium | reverse complement strand
GCGAAGTCGTCGGCGTCGAAGCTGGTGCACGGCGGCGTCCGCTACCTCGCCCAGGGTCATCTGCCGTTGGTCCGGGAAGCCCTCCACGAGCGACGCCGCCTGCTCGAGAACGCACCGCATCTCGTGCAGCCGCTCCGGTTCGTGCTGCCGGTATTCGGGCTCCGCGGCCGGCTGCTCGACCGCTGGTATTACGCGGCCGGCCTGGCGGCCAACGCGGCACTCGCGGGCCGCGACGGCCTCGGCCCGACACGGGTATGGTCGTCCACGGCGACCGCCGCCGCGTTGCCGGGAGTGCGGCGGTCGGGCCTGGCAGGTGGCGTCTCCTACTTCGACGCTCAGTTCGACGACGCCCGCCTGGCGATCGCGCTGGCCCGCACCGCAGCCCGCTGCGGCGGCCACGTCGTCAATCACTGCCGCGTCGAGTCGCTGCTCCGGCGTGGCGGCCGCGTCGCCGGTGTCGTCGCCCGAGACGGCGAGAGGGGAGCGACGGTCAGCTGCCAGGCCCGTTGCGTCGTCAACGCGACCGGAGTGTTCGTCGATGCGGTGCGGCGGCTCGACGACCCGCAGGCGGCGCCGCTGGTGACACCCAGTCAGGGCGTGCAGCTGGTGGTCGATCGGAGTTTCCTGCCGGCCGAGGCCGCGCTCCTCGTGCCGCGCACGGCCGACGGCCGCGTGCTGTTCGCCGTCCCCTGGGAAGGGGCCGTCATCCTGGGCACCACCGACACGCCGCGGACCGATGCGTCGCTCGAGCCTCGGCCGCTGGCCGACGAGATCGACTTCATCCTCGCGGAGGCGGGCCGGGTGCTCGACCGGCCGCCGCAGCGGTGCGACGTCCGCTCCGCGTGGGCGGGCCTGCGTCCCCTCGTGCGGCCGCGCACCGCGGGACGGGCGACCCGGAGCATCTCCCGCGAACACACCATCGAGGTGGCGGTCAGCGGCCTGGTGACGGTGACCGGGGGAAAGTGGACGCCCTACCGGGCGATGGCGGAGGATGTCCTCGAACACTGCATGGCCCACGACCTTCTGCCCAGGCGGCCCGCGGGCGTGACCCGCACGCTCCGTCTCGTGGCCGCGCCACCGCCCGGCACGCCGCAGCCCGCCGTCTTCACGCCGCCGGGACTGCACCTCTACGGCACCGACGCCGCCGCGGTGGCGGCGCTCCCCGGCGCCGACCATGAGCTGCTGCCCGGATTCACCGCGGCGATGGTGCGGTTCGCGGTGCGGGAGGAGTTCGCCCGCTCGGTGGAGGACGTGCTCGCCCGTCGCTCCCGCTGGCTGTTCCTCGACGCCGGACGCGCCGCCGCGGTGGCCGGCGACGTGGCGGCGATCATGGCCGACGAGATCGGCCCCTCGTTTGACACCAGCCGATCCGCCGCCGCCTTCTCGACGCTGGCCGACGGCTACCGTCTCGGCGTCACCCCTCGTCCGTGACGCAGCCCCGCGACGCCGGCGCGACGCAGCGGATGTACTTCGCGAGAATGCCCCGCGCGGCCTTCAGCGGCGGAGCCCGCCACGCCGTCCGGCGTCGGGCGAACTCCTCGGGCGTCACCTCGGCATCCATGGTGGCCGTCTCGGCGTCGATGACCACCATGTCGCCATCCTGTACCAGGGCGATCGGCCCGCCATCCTGGGCCTCGGGGACGACATGGCCGACGATGAAGCCGTGGGAGCCCCCCGAGAACCGCCCGTCGGTGACGAGGGCGACGTCGTTGCCCATGCCGGCTCCGACGAGCGCCGACGTCGGCGTGAGCATCTCCGGCATGCCAGGTCCGCCCTTGGGCCCTTCATACCGGATGATGATGACATCACCCCGACGGATACCTCCGCGCTCGAGCGAACCAAGCATCGCTTCCTCGCCGTCGAATACCCGGGCCGGTCCTTCGAAACGAGCGCCTTCCTTGCCGGTAATCTTGGCGACGGCCGAACCGGGCGCCAGATTGCCTCGCAGGATCGTGATATGGCCCGTCGCCTTGATCGGCTGCTCGAGCGGGTGGATCACCTTCTGACCGGAAACGAGGCCTGGGTGTGATGCCAGGTTTTCCCCCAGCGTCTTCCCGGTCACGGTGAGGCATCCTCCGTCGAGCACTCCCTTGTCGAGGAGGTATTTCATGAATCCGCTCGTGCCACCGGCGGCATGCAGATCTTCCTGGACATACCGACCGCTTGGCTTCAGATCCGCGAGATAGGGAACACGCCGTGCGACGGCCTGAAAATCGTCCGGTCCCAGCGCAACACCGACGCTCCTCGCCATGGCGATGAGGTGCAGCACCGCGTTGGTGGATCCGCCCAGAGCCATCACGACCACCATGGCGTTCTCGAATGCACGGCGCGTCATGATCTGTCGTGGTCGAAGATCCCGCTCGAGAAGCATGCGGATGGCGGCACCTGCCCGGAGGCATTCGTCGAGTTTCGCAGGATGCTCGGCCGGAATCGATCCGCTGTCTGGAAGGGCCATGCCGAGGGCCTCGATCGCCGTGGCCATGGTGTTTGCCGTGTACATGCCTCCACACGCACCTGCACCCGGACACGCGTGGCGAACGATGTCTCCCCGACGGTTGTCGTCGATCTTGCCGGCCACGTACTCGCCATAGCACTGGAATGCCGAAACGATGTCCAGGGGCGTACCATCCGCAAGATGTCCCGGACGGATAGTGCCGCCGTAGACCATCAGCGCAGGTCGGTCGAGCCTGCCCATGGCAATCAGACAGCCCGGCATGTTCTTGTCGCACCCGGGAATGGCCACGAGCCCGTCGTACCATTGGGCATGCATCACCGTCTCGATCGAGTCGGCAATCAGATCACGGGAGGGGAGCGAGTAGCTCATCCCCTCGGTTCCCATGGAAATACCGTCGCTCACACCGATGGTGTTGAATCGCATCCCAAACATTCCGGCTGCCACTACGCCTTCACGGTCGCGTGCGGCCAATCGGTCGAGATGCATGTTGCACGTATTGCCCTCGTACCACATGCTCGCGATCCCGACCTGGGCCTTATCGAGGTCGGCGGGCGTGAGGCCTGTACCGAGCAGCATCGCCTGGCTCGCCCCCTGCGAGCGCGGCTGGGTGATTCGGGAACTGGTTTGATTGATTGGATGCATGCGCTACGACCATCTGTGACCGGCGGGTGAACTCGCCACGACGTACAAAACCGGGGCGATGAGCAGTCGGGGCTGCCGCTGACCCCGGACTTGCGGCTAGCTTAGCATCAGGTCGGCCCCTTCCGATGCCCCATCGGCCGTTCAGGCTTCCGTCGCTCGGCTGGAGGAGCGAAGCGGTCTTGAAGACCGTCCGCTGGCATCGACGCGACGGATCGTGCCGGAGCCCCGTTTGAACCGAGCCATGAAACCACGACACATTTTTTTCGACGTCGGCAACGTCCTCGTGCGATTCAATCGCTCCGAAACACTCGCGCGGGTGGCGGAGGCCATCGGAATCCCTCTCACCACGCTTGAAAAACAGCTTCAAGGTGAAGAGGTGCTGTCCAAGCTCGAAAAAGGACTCCTCGACTGGCCGTCGGCTTGTGCCGTTCTTGAAGCGAGACTGGGGCGACGCGTCGATCCGTCACTGGCAGGCGAGGCGTATTGCAGCGGCTTCTCGCTTATCCACGGCATGATCCCGCTGCTCGCGGGAATCGAACGCTTCGGCTGCCGAATCGGCATCCTCTCGAACACCAGTGCGATTCACTGGGAGCATCTCACGGCCAGGCGGTTTGGCCTCGTGCCGGGATCCATGAACCCCGTTGTGCTCAGCTACCAAGAGGGGCATCTCAAACCCGAGCCCGAGATCTTCGACATCGCCGCGAGGAGAGCCGGAGTGCAACCGTCGGGCATTTTCTTCACTGACGACATCCCTGAAAACGTCGAAGCCGCCCGGCGAGCCGGCTGGGATGCGGAGGTTTTCCGATCACCACAGGAACTGGCTCGCGACCTCGAGTGCCGTGGACTCGATATCGGGATATGACGGCACTCACTTACCCGATGGAAACGGCCGTCGGGCGTGTTTGCGATACACTCAAGGGCGTCGTTCGAGACGCGTTGGATAACCTTCGGCGGAAGATGGATCGGCAAGAGCTTTTCCGATGGCAACTCCCAGCACGATGACCACCGGACGGTTCATTGAGATCGTGGCCGCAAGCGGCCTCGTCGATGCGGTCGCCCAACCGACATTCGATCGGATCGTCGAGCCGTGGCGAGGGTCGGAGGATCCGGTCGATCAAAGGCTGCTCGACCAACTCTCCGAGGCCTCGATCGTCACCCCTTGGCAGGCGAGTCAGCTGGTCAAGGGCCGCTACAAGGGATTCTTCCTCGGAAAGTACCGCTTGCTGCGGCTTTTGGGATCCGGGGGGATGAGCAGCGTGTACCTCGCTGAGCATGCAACACTCGGCCATCATGTCGCGATCAAGGTTCTTCCTTTGAAGCGAGCGGAGAGGGCTTCGTTTCTCGAACGCTTCAAGCGCGAAGCCCGCGCCTCGGCGCGTCTCAATCACCAGAATCTTGCACGCGTCTCCGACATCGATGCATGCGGCGACGTTCACTTCATGGTGATGGAGTACGTCGATGGGATCGACTTGCACGCGCGCGTCAAAAAAGAGGGATCACTGTCCGTGCGGGAAGCCGTCGACCTGACCAGGCAGGCGGCGATGGGGCTTGACTACGCCCATCAGGAGGGATTCGTTCACCGCGACATCAAACCCGCCAACATGATTCTCGATCGAAGAGGAACGCTGAAAATACTCGACCTTGGTCTCGCGCTTCCGAACGCCGATCAGGACCGGCTGGCATCGCTGACACACAAGCATGATGAGAAGGTCCTGGGAACGGCCGACTACCTGTCGCCGGAACAGGCCCAGGATAGCCACACCGCCGATAAACGATCCGATATTTACAGTCTCGGCTGTACGCTCTTCTTTCTACTGACGGCGAAGGCTCCCTTCGCCGGAGGAGCCGTGGCCGAACGGATCCGCCGGCACATCCATGAGCCGCCGCCGAATCTTCTCGACCTCAGGCCGGACGTTCCACCGGCGATCGTCGAAGTCGTCTACCGCATGATGGAGAAGCATCCGGATGCACGCTATCAGTCGGCGGGTGAGGTCGCCCAGCTGCTCGGCGCGTGGCTGGGTGAAACGCCACAATCTTCCTCCGCGGCTTCGACTACCCGGCGACGTACGTCCCGAGATGCACTGCGACGGCCGGCGGCCGTCGCCGGCACAGATGGTTCCGATGCGTCCGAACGTCGGTCCCTGTCGCCATCCAAAGGGCGATCTCCGGGATTGGTTCAAACACCCTCCGGATCCCAGCAAGCGACTGTCGTCTCATCCACCCATCTGAATGACACGTCGCGCATCGGAACGGAATCGGCTTCCATTCCGAGCTGGGGTTCGATGGCCGGCGATACTGGCTCAAGTAATTTGGTGGCTTCTCCGCCAAGTGATGTCCATGGCGTTGGCCAATGGGGAACGGACCCGTCTCCGGAAACGAGTCTTTCATCCGTGCTGGCAGCGACACCCGGTCTTCCAAGCCCCTTCCGAACGACGGTCGGATCCGTTCCGTTCAGCACGGTGATCCAGGGGACTCCCGATGGATTACCACTGTACGGCGATGGACTCCCGAAGCGTCCCCGTCGATCGCGTCACTCCGGCGTGCCTCCGGAGGCCTGGGTCATGATCGGCCTGGGTAGCGTGGTGGCCGTGGGGCTCGGCCTGCTGCTCATGCTTCGCTGAATCTCGACGGGGATCAGGCGCCCGCGGAAGGTATGGTTCCCGTACGAAACATCATTGCTCGAAGGTCCCTCATTCGACACCGATTCTCGAGGGAGCGAGAACCGTCGAGACGTCAGGTCCCCCAAGCCTCAGCGGACCACTCCTCGAGCAGTCGGCGGTGCGTCAGATCGAATGCAAGCGGGGTCAGCGTCACGGCGCCGGCGGCCAATGCCGTGACGTCCGTTTCGACCGACGATGGCGGGTGCGGCGGATCGTTTGTCGCCCAGAAATAGGCTCGCCCCCTGGGGTCGACTCGTCGTTCAAATGCCTCTCCGTATCGCTGTACGCTCATGGGGACCATGCGGACCTTTGCTGGCCCGACGAGGGCTGACGTCGGGATATTGAGATTGAACAGCGTGCCCGCGGCAGGCTGACGTTCGAGGATCCGTCCGATCACTCCCATGGCGATCGTCGCCGCCCTGTCGTAGTCAGCGTGCTCGTCGAACTCCAGAGATACCGCAACGCTCGTGATACCGAAGAACGAAGCCTCGATCGCGGCCGCAACGGTTCCCGAGTAGAGCACGTTGATGCCGGCATTGAGTCCACCGTTGATTCCACTGACAACCAGGTCCGGCCGACGGGGACAAAACTCGGCGATCGCCAATTTGACCGAGTCCGCAGGACTTCCATCGACGGCCCAGCCGCGTCGCCTCTGGCCATCGAACACCTCCTTGGCCGTGAGCGGCGTCAGAAAGGTGATCGCGTGCCCAACGCCACTCTGCTCGGTGGAGGGGGCCGCAACGATCACTTCACACGTCTGGCGCAACGCACGTTCCATGGCTGCCAATCCGGGCGCGAAGACTCCGTCGTCATTAGTCAGCAGAACGAGCACGCAACGAGTCCGAGACGGTGCAGGGGAGCGATGGATGGGCGGTCGGTCAATCGCCGAACTATATCAGGCGTTCGGCAGATAGGGTTTTGGGCCTTTCCTCGCATCGCCCCTTCTCCAAGACGTGGCGGGATGAATGGCCGCTAAGTTGCTATACTTCGTCGCTTCTCTCTGAATCCATCAGCCTATGCCCGCTCCGCGATCGTCCGCTTCCGCTGCATCGTCCGCAACTGTCTCGCCAGGCGGCCTCCCCGATCGTTCGGTCAGTCGGGCTTGCGTCGAAGCTCAGCAGGTGATCGTCCTCGATTTCGGCTCGCAGTACGCGCAACTGATTGCTCGTCGAGTCCGGGACCAGCACGTCTACTGCGAGATCGTCCGTCACGACATTTCCGTCGAGCGCATCCGCGAGAGGGCGCCATCGGGAATCATCCTGTCTGGCGGGCCGGCGAGCGTCTATGAGGCAGGCGCGCCACGTTGCGACCCGGGGATCTTCCAACTGGGCATTCCCATTCTGGGTATCTGCTACGGCATGCAGATCATCTGCGAGGCGCTCGGGGGAACCGTCGCAGCGGCTCCGGCGCGTGAATACGGTCGCGCGAGTTGCAAGGTCGTCGAACCTCAGCCGCTTTTCAGTGGCCTGCCGTCCCGCACCGAAGTCTGGATGAGCCATGGTGATCAGGTTGAGGGACTTTCTGACGTCTTCGTCCCACTGGCCCACACCGACACCTGTCCCCTCGCCGCGGTGAGGCATCGCAGTCTTCAGATTTATGGACTGCAATTCCATCCCGAGGTCACCCACACGACGGCCGGGGCAACCATCCTTGGCAACTTTTTGCGACTTGTCTGCGGCTGTGAGGGCACCTGGAGACTCGATGCCTTCGCAGAACGATCGATCGAGTCGATTCGCACGACCGTCGGCGAGGATCGGGTCATCTGTGGTCTGTCCGGCGGCGTCGACTCTTCCGTCGTGGCCGCTCTGCTCTCACGCGCGATCGGCGATCGGCTTTCCTGCATTCTTGTCGATAACGGCCTGCTCCGATCGGGCGAGGCCGAGGCAGTCATCGACGAGTTTCAGAACCATTTTCAAACGGACCTCCACGTCGTGCGTGCGGAGAAGCACTTTCTCGACGTGCTCTCGGGGGTTGTCGACCCGCAGGAAAAGCGCCGTCGGATCGGCAAGGCTTTCGTCGATTGCTTTCAATCCGAGGCGTCCAAAATCATGGGCGCCCGATTTCTCGCCCAGGGAACCCTCTATCCGGACGTCATCGAAAGCGGGGCCGCCGCGGACGGCCCGGCTGCGACGATCAAATTGCACCATAACGTCGGCGGGTTGCCGGATGACCTGGGGTTCGAACTGATCGAACCTTTGCGGGACCTTTTCAAGGACGAGGTCCGCCAGTTGGGGCTCCAGCTCGGGCTGCCAGAGTCGATGGTCTGGCGTCATCCCTTTCCGGGCCCCGGCCTCGCGGTACGGTGCCTTGGCGACGTCACCCGGGAGCGTTTGGAAAAACTGAGACGGGCCGACGCCATCGTACTCGCTGAAATCGATCGTGGCGGGCTATCACGCCGGGTCTCGCAGGCATTTGCGGTCCTCCTGCCGGTCAAGAGCGTCGGTGTCATGGGAGACGCCCGCACGTATGAAGATGCTCTTGCAGTTCGGGCAGTCGAGTCGGAGGATTTCATGACGGCCGACTGGTCCCATTTACCTCATGACGTCCTCGCGACGATTTCGACACGTATCACGAATGAGGTGCGCGGGATCAACCGGGTGGTGTACGACATTTCCTCAAAACCTCCGGCCACCATCGAGTGGGAGTGAGTCGCGGCCGCCCGCGTGGCGATCGCCGATCGTGGTGGACGAGGTGAGGCGGTCAGGCGTGGCTTCGATCGACCACCATGTCCGACGATGCTGCACGACCGACACATCATTCTGTCGGACGGTGTTCGAAAAGTCGGTTTTGTGATCAATCGACCAACAGGTCATATCTGAAGCCTGAGGGGAGGAAGGTGACAGTTATGATGGCTGCGCAACAACCAACGAGCCCCGCAGGCTCCGACTCCGAAGCGACGGTCACTCTGGCAATCGTGACGGCATTGGAACTCGAAGCACAGCCGCTGCGAGAACTCCTGTCCCAGGTGACCACATTCCGCCCTGCTGGACGCACGGTCAGTGTTGGGAGGCTTGGCGACACATCGATCGCCGTGGTCGCAGGGGGTGTCGGCCAACGGGCGTCAGCGTCGGCGACGCGATTGTTGATCGATGGCCATCAGCCGAAGTGGATCATCTCGGCTGGTCTTTGCGGTGGACTCGTCGCCGAACTCTCGCGCAACCAGACATTCATTCCGGACATGGTCATCGCTGGCGATGGACCCGAACGCATCCCCCTCGACGTGCCCCCATGCTTACGTGATTGCGATGTTGTCTGCGGCGGCTCCCTCGTCACGGCCGATCGCGTGATTGTGACCCCGGATGACAAACGATCCCTGCATGAACGCTCATCGGCTTTGGCCGTCGACATGGAGTCTCTTGGAGTCGCACGCGAGGCGGCGGCCAGCGGCGTACGCACGAGCGTCGTGCGGGTCGTCTGCGATGCGTTGGACGACCGCATCCCCGAGGACATCGCAACCCTTCTTGCCTATGGGTCTGGTGCGAGACAGGCTGGAGCGGCCGTGCGATTGGCTTGGCGTAGACCCTCATCCATCGTCGAATTGGCCGAACTTCGGGAGCGAGCCCACCTCGCGGCCCAGCAGATCGATCCGGTGCTCAAGAGACTCGCTGCGACCTGTGGCTCCTGATCATGCGTGTCACTCGGATCCGCGATTTCGCTGAGTTCGCGTGAGCCAGCGTGTCAGTCGGGCATCGGGCAAGGCCGGCGTGAGCCCGACCGGGGGCAAGCCATGATCGGCAAGCCACGCGTCCGTCGCGAGTCGGCCACTCCTCACCGCGCCCTCCATCGTCGACGGCCATCCGGTGGCCGTCCAATCTCCGGCGAGGTACAGCCCTGATGTCGCTCCTCGGGCGGAGGGCCTGACATGCTCAATCCCCGGCTTCACAGAGATTACCGACGTGGGGTCGGTCACCACCCGCGATGCCACCAGGATCGCTTCACGATCGGCGGGGAAGGCATGCCGCAGTTCTTGTACGACACGATCGACGAGTTCCTTGCGATCCATCGTCAGGAGACCTCGTGAACCGCTGATGACAACCTGACAGTAACCCGCTGGCCCTCCATCGGGACGAAACACCCACTGCGAGAGCCCGCCCAGCAGGATCGCGTGCGGCACGTCGACGACCGTAGAGTCGACCCAGAGATGCACCGCCGTGATCGGTGAACCGGCCAATCGGTCGTCGATCGTTCCACCCGCCTCCGGCACAAGACGGGCGGCGGCCTTCCACGGCATCGCCAGGATGAGCCCATCACATTCCACGACCTCGACGTCACGATCATGGCCGGAATGAGCGACATGAACGGCCAGAGCCCCCGGGCCTTGAACGACTTCGACGACGGTCGCACCTGTCTCGACGGTCACTCCCTGCGACCTGAGCCATTCCGCCAGGTATTCGCCGAAAAGTGTCCCCAGAGGCTCGAGGGGTACGAGCAGATCGGCCGCTCGCGAGTGGGCGAGAAAACCATCACGGATCACCTTTCGGCAGGATGCGACGCTCACCAGGCCCAGTTCCTCTCCCAGAGCGCTTTCCAGTACCGGCCTCCAGAATCGCTCGATCAGACGGTCATTCTGTCCGATTCCCCTGAGCCACGCTTCTGCGGCGAGCTCCTCCGCATCGGCGCCCATTCGGGCAAGACGCAGCATCGCGCGAGCGAGCGACAGTCGATCCCATACCGACAGACCGGGCATACCAACGAGAAGAGGCAGGAGATGCAGGGGGGCGGGCAACCAGTTCGATGGTCTGCAAAGAGCCCGTCGCCCTTCGCGGTCGATGAATACGAACGTCCTGTCCCGACGAAATCGCGCCTCGATTCCACCTTGGCGACAGAGGTCGATGAAGTTGGTACAGCATCCCATGGCCACATGCTGACAAGCATCGACGAGTCCGCCTCCGACCGGATCCTCGAAAGAAGCCGCCCGCCCACCAGGGCGTCGCCGAGCCTCGAACAGTCGCACGCGTCTCCCTCTGGCAACCACGCCACTCCGCACCATCGCCGCGGCTGCCGCGAGACCCGCGAGACCACCGCCTGCGATCACGATCGGTGGTTCATCGGAACCGTCATGTATCACGGGATGGCCTCGTCATGGGTTGCTCGCGTACAGGCATTTCGATCGACACACAGCCCGTTGAGGGCGAGTCGTGAGGGCCCTTGGATGACTGCCGACAACACGGCGGCCAGTGAACGCAAGCGCCCCCGACCACGGAGACGAGGAATCGGACGACCGGCATGAATCAGCCGTCGAAAGATCGACGAGTACCCGCCATACATGGCTCGAAACGCCGTCCTCCCATCAAACGAGAGCATCGAATCGAGTTCACGCGCCGCTTCGTAGAAGCCCGCCGTCCGCTGGAGAAATCGATGAAAAAGCTCCTGGCCACCGGTTCCTTCTCCATTTCGCAGATTCTCAACAACCACCCCACAGGTATCCAGATCCTCTCGCGGAAAATAGACTCTCCCGATCGCGGCATCCTCGACGACGTCGCGGAGGATATTCGTCAACTGAAAGGCGACACCACAGGCATGTGCCGCCGCCGTCACGTCCGACGATCTTGTGCCCCACACCCGGACCGCAGCGAGCCCCACCGCGGATGCCACCTTCCGACAGTAGTCCTCCAATTCCTCGAATCGCCCAAAACTCGGAGGACTGAGATCCTGCGTTACACCGTCGATCACGTCGAACAGATGCACTGGGGGGATTTCATACCGTCTGACCGTGTCCGATACCGCACGCAAGACCGCCGCAGCCGTTGATGACGACGCATGGAGGGCTCGACCGGCCAGCGAGTCTGCGAGCCCCTGCCCGAAGGCTGCCAGTCCATCCGCCCTCCGCTGGGGTGTCGCGACCGTTCCATTCACTTCGGGATCGTCGGCGATGTCATCGGCGATCCTACAGAAAGCGTAAATCGCCGCCGTGGCCAATCGTTTGGGACGCGGCAGGAGGAGAATCGGCACGATGAAGGTTGACCCGCTCGCCGCGAGCACCCGCCTGCACGTCTCATAATCGTCCACCAGTCTCGTCACCTGGAGCTCCGCACCGCGAAGGAACGCCACCATCGTCCGACGAAGGCGATCGACACGAGTCTCGCCTTGGTGACCCGGCTCACCACGGGACGTGACCGCAGCGTGTCAAATCCCTGCCGCCTGATCGCATCCGCTACGGCGCGACCGCCGCCGATGAACAAGCCCACTGCCGGTCGGAATGATTTCGGCACCGTCAGAAGCAGATCGGATCCGGCATCGAAACATTCCCTGGCCCAAGTGACGAGATCCTGAACGAGGTACCGAACCGACTGCGATGCCTCCGGTCGATCAAAATCACTTTCCAGAACACCATGCCGTGCCATGTCCGCACGCGGCACATAGATTCGACCGGCCCTCCGATCTCGAACGATGTCCTGCCAGAAATTGACCAGTTGCAGTCCCGTACAGATCGAATCGGATTGCCCGATTGCCGACGGCTCGCGACAACCGGCCAGCCCGAGAACGAGCCTGCCGACCGGATTGGCGGACAATCGGCAGTACGCCATCAACTCGGCTCGACTTTCGTATCGGGTTTTCGACTGATCCTGCTCAAATGCATCGAGCAGATGATGGAAGGGTTCGATCGGCAGGCTGTGCCGCCGAACCGTTTGAGCGAGCCCAACGAACACCGGATGATCGGGAGTCCCGGTCTCGACCCGACCCAGCCGACTTCGCCAGTCGGCAAGACCCGCGATCGCCTCCTCCGGGCACGAGGATTCGTCGGCGAGATCGTCGGCCCATCTCGCGAAGGCATAGATGTTGGCGAGATCCTGACGAACCGTCGCCGGAACGAGCCTACTGGCCACCGTGAAGTTTTCGTAGTGCCGCTCCGCCAGAATGCGGCAGAACGATTCCGCGGCGGCGACTTCGAGCGAACCAGGGCAGTCGGCCAGTTGCCAGGCCTTTGGTTCTCGGCGGGTTGATTGACGACTCGAAGCCATTGTGTGCTCACGGCTTACCGAGGAGGCGAGGATGGCCCGGCAAACCACCCCTGAGGCCCGTGACCACCGACGACCGCCGAGGAACGGGTAGAATTCTGGTTCCTAAAACCGAATCCGTCGAATGAGATCTACGGGAGGGCCAAGAAGCATGCGAATCCTTCTCGCCAGTCCACGCGGCTTTTGTGCCGGTGTCAACATGGCTATCGAGACCCTGGAAACGGCCATTCGCCTCTACGGCACTCCCATCTACGTTTTTCATGAAATCGTCCACAATAAGCATGTCGTTGATCGCTTTGTGCGGGAGGGAGTCGTATTCGTCGATTCCGTCGAGGAAACGCCGGAAGGGGCGACCTTGCTATTCTCTGCGCATGGCGTCGCTCCCGAGGTGCGAAGCGTTGCGTCTCAAAGGCGATTACGGGCGATCGATGCGACGTGTCCCCTCGTCACGAAAGTACATCTCGAGGCCATCAAGTATGCACGATCGGGTTATCACATCTTCCTGATCGGTCATGACGGGCACGACGAAGTGATCGGTACGATGGGGCAGGCCCCTGGCGCCTTCACCCTCGTCGAAAGTGCCGATGCCGTCGATTCGCTGCCATTCGGGCCCACGGACAGGCTCGCGTATCTCACCCAGACAACACTCTCGGTGGACGATGCATCGAGGATCATCTCCCGCCTCAAAGCGAGGTTCCCCCGGATTGTCGGTCCGCCGAAAGACGACATCTGCTATGCCACGCAGAACCGGCAGGAGGCCGTGCGGACACTCTCCAAGGATGCCGACATCGCCCTCGTGCTCGGCAGCAAAAACAGTTCCAACAGCCAGCGACTCGCCGAATTGGCACGGGAGCAGGGCATTCGTGCGTATTTGATCGACGGTGCGGACGAGATCGAACCCGGCTGGTTCGATGGGTCCGAAACCGTGCTCATCACGGCGGGCGCGAGTGCACCCGAAAGCGTCGTTCAAGACTGCATCGTTTGGCTCCGTGATCGCTACGATGCGACGGTGGAGTCCCACACCCTCCGCGAGGAGGACGTCTACTTCCCGTTGCCCAAGGAAATCCGCTCGGCGGCGTCGGCAGTGAGGCTTCCAACGCTGTGACACGTTGGCCGGGCATCCGACTGTAGTGCACATCATCGCCGCAAGCAGCCCGTCGGTCTGTGGTGCTTGGCGCCGCTGACATTCCTGCCAAAAGCATGGCTTTCCGGCTGCGGAAAACTTGTAAACGAGCCCACGTCGACGATGAGTCAGCAAGGGCTTGGATCGCCTTCACGTGATTCTTTTCCAAGCGACGAGACTTCTGTTACCCCGAATTTCACGAGCCTCGACTCTCGGATGCTTTCTAGTGCTGCAGCTTTTTGAAGCGGAATCGGTGAGGCTCGTCCGCATCCACGCCGAGCCTTTCCTTACGGCTTCGCTCATAGACCTCGAAGTTGCCTTCACAGACATGGACGTACCCATCTCCCTCAAAGGCGATGATGTGCGTGGCCAGTCGATCGAGAAACCAACGATCGTGGGTGATGACGACCACACTACCCGCAAAGTTGGATATGCCCTCCTCCAACGACCGCAGCGTATCCACGTCGAGGTCGTTGGTCGGTTCGTCCAACAGCAGTAGGTTGGCTCCACCCCTCAACAGCTTCGCAAGATGAACCCGATTTCGCTCTCCTCCGGAGAGTGACCCGACTTTCTTCTGCTGATCGGGTCCCATGAAGTTGAACTTCGCCACGTAGCTTCGGGCGTTGACCGTCCTCTTGCCAAGCTCGATCGTGTCGTGTCCACCGGAGATTTCCTCGAAAACCGACTTGTCGGCGGCGAGCGCATCTCGATTCTGATCGACGTACCCAATGTCGACAGTCCCTCCAACCTTGATCGAGCCTCCATCGGGCTGCTCCTGCCCGACGAGCATCCGAAAAAGTGTGGTCTTCCCGGCACCATTGGGGCCGATGATGCCGACGATTCCACCCGGTGGAATGCGGAAGGAGAGCTTCTCGAAAAGCAGCTTGTCGCCAAAGGCCTTCGAAAGACCCTCGGCCTCGATCACGAGATCCCCCAGGGGACGACTGGCCGGGATCGAGATATCGACGTCGGTGTCGCGGGCAGCCGCCTGCTCCGCAGCGAGTTTTTCATACGCCGCGACACGAGCCTTGCTCTTTGCCTGCCGCGCCTTCGGACTCATGCGAATCCACTCGAGTTCCTTATCGAGCGTCTTCTGCCGGGCGGACGCCTGCTTCTCCTCGAGTTCGAGACGAGCCTTCTTCTGCTCGAGCCATGACGAGTAATTCCCCTCGAAAGGGATGCCCCTGCCATGATCCACTTCGAGGATCCACTTGGCGACGTTGTCGAGAAAGTAGCGATCGTGCGTCACCGCGACGACAGTCCCAGCATATTCCGCCAGATGCTGTTCGAGCCAGTTGACACTCTCGGCGTCAAGGTGATTAGTCGGTTCGTCGAGCAGCAGGAGGTCGGGCTTCTCGAGAAGGAGTCGGCACAGGGCCACACGACGGCGCTCACCACCGGAAAGATTCGTAACGCCCCACTCCGCGGGTGGAAGATTCATCGCATCCATCGCGATCTCCACCTGTCGATCCAGATTCCAGAGATTTTTGGCGTCGATCTCATCCTGTACACGCGCCTGCTCGGCCAGCAACTTCTCCATTTCTTCGTCGGAAAGCGGCTCGGTGAACCGCGAATTGATCTCCTCGTATCGACGCAAGACGGCGCGGGAATGTTCGACACCGTCCATGACGTTCTCAAAAACGGTCTTTCCTGGATCCAACTGCGGCTCCTGCTCGAGGTATCCGACCGAGTAACCGTCGGCGAGACGCGCCTCTCCCTCGTATTCCCGGTCGATGCCCGCCATGATCTTCATGAGCGTGCTCTTCCCGGCGCCATTGCGCCCGAGCAAACCGATCTTCGCTCCCGGATAGAAAGCGAGATTGATGTTCTTCAGGAGCTCGCGTTGGCCGAACTTTTTAGTCAGTTCCGTAATCTGGAAAATGAAGGCTGCGCCCATGAGTTCCCGAAAGCGTGAGGAGGAAAAGATCGATCTTCATCCTAACGGCCTCCGGCTCTCAGGACGAGCAGGCCAATTGCAGACGTGCCCCGCATGCACTAGCATTTTCTCCTACAGGATCCTCTTGCTGGAGAAATTGCATGCCTCAATATGCCCACGGGAACGTCCTTGTCTCGACCGATTGGGTCATGGAGCACCTGAACGATCCGAACGTCCGGATCGTCGAGTCCGACGAGGACCGCGCGCTCTATGTCCAGGGACACATCGCCGGGGCGGTGGAGATCGATTGGCAAACCGACCTTCAAGACCCGATCCAGCGGGATTACATCGATCGGTTGGCCTTCGAGCGGCTGTGTGCCGAAAAGGGCATCACGAACGATACGACCGTCGTGTTCTATGGTGACAAGAACAACTGGTGGGCGTGCTACGCGTTCTGGGTCTTCCGACTCTACGGCCACGACGCCAGTCGCCTACGGATCATGAATGGTGGCAGGAAGAAATGGACGTTGGAGGGACGCCCCTGGTCGAACGAGCGAGTTACGCCGCCGAAAGGGAGCTACACAGCCAGCGAACAGGACGGCTCGATCCGTGCCTTGCGTGACGAGGTTCTCAAGCACTGCGCCGCAGGCAAGCAGTTACTCGATGTTCGCAGCCCCGAGGAATACCGGGGGGAAAGAATGCATATGCCGGATTATCCAAATGAGGGTGCCGTTCGTGGTGGCCACATCCCCGGAGCGGTCAACGTCCCATGGCCCCTCAATTGCAACGATGACGGCACCTTCAAGTCGGCAAAGGAGCTGGAGAGGCTCTACCTCAAGGAACTTCGAATGAAGAGACGACCCGCAACGATCGCGTATTGCCGGATCGGAGAACGCTCGAGCCTCACGTGGTTCGTCCTCACCTATCTGCTCGGTTTTGGCAAGGTGAAGAATTACGACGGTTCGTGGCTCGAGTGGGGCAATTGTGTCCGCGTTCCGGTCGTGAAGGGCGGGTCGCCCGGTGCGATCGCGAAGCCCGCCGCTCCCAGCGAGAGCACGTCGGCATGAAGTGGGCGGTTCCGCTCAGCGCGACGAGACGGCTTTCATGAGTACCTCGGCGGAGAGCGTCTCCCGGATCATCGAGGAGTTCAGTGACCTCGATTCGCGGGAAAAACTCGAGTCACTCGTCGATTATGCGAGTGGTCTTCCGGCCGTCGACGACGAGCAACAGCGGCAGATGGCCGCCGGGGAACATCGCGTCCACGAATGCCAGACGCCGGTGTTTCTCTGGACGTCCGTGATGAGCGGGCGGATCGATCTGGCAGCGGCCGTGGCCCCTGAGGCCCCGACCGTGAAGGGATTCGTGGCGATCCTACGGGACATCCTTCAGGATCAGCCCACCGTTGCCGTCGATGATCTTCCCGATGATTTCATCGAACGCCTCGGGCTGGCCGAAGTCCTTGGAATCCTGCGAAGCCGTGGGCTGCGTGCGATCCTCGCACGAGTCAAGCGGGGCGTAGTCGAGGCTGGGACTCATCTCTCGTAGGCAGATCAGGACCGATCCATTCGGACCTCACAGGTCTCGAAGCGATCGTGATACCTTCCACGGTACCGGAGGCTCCGATGGGGAGACTCTTCAGCCTGCCCGGTCGAGACTCGGCAGGATCGGCAGCGACGGCAATGCCGTGTCGATGGGTCCATCATGCTCGTGCCTGGCCGGACGACCGCAACCCCCGACGCCAAACATCATCAATCGCAGAGTGCCGGCAAGCCCCAGCAGGGAGCCCAATGTTGCTTCGACGGCGGCTGGCTCGTACCCACAATGGGCCATGCACTGCGCACACTGCGGATTTCCGCTGGAGCGGCCGTACGCCGACCAATCGGTCGTCTCGAGCAGCTCCTGAAACGTCGACGCATACCCCTCGTCGAGGAGGTAACAGGGCCTCTGCCATCCGAAGAGACTGTAGGAGGGGGTCCCCCATGGACGGCATTCCAGGTTCCAGAGTCCCTGCAGAAAGGCCAGATAGACCGGCGACTGATTGAACCGCCAGCGTCGCGACGCCGCACGATGGCCTAAGATGCGACGAAACAATGCGTGGCTACGGGCGAGGGAGAGGAAATTCTGCTGATCCGGCGCCTTGGCATACGCATACCCCGGCGAGATCATCATCCCCTCGACGCCGAGTTGCATCACCTCTCCGAAGAAGTCCCGGCAACGCTGCGGATCGGTGTCACTGAACAACGTCGAGTTGGTCGTAACCCTGAATCCGGCAGCCAGTGCCGCACGGATCGCGGACACAGCCGTCTTATAAACCCCTTCCCGACAGACTGATGCGTCATGCTCGCGTTCCAGTCCATCGAGATGCACCGAAAAGGCGAGATACTTCGAGGGCCTGAACTGGGGAAGCATCTCCTCCAACTTCAGCGCATTGGTGCAGAGGTAGACGTACTTCCGCCGGCTGACGATACCCTGGACGATTTCGACGATCTGAGGATGCAAAAGCGGCTCACCACCCGGAATGGCCACGATCGGTGCGCCACACTCGTCCACCGCTCGCAGGCATTCGTCCGGCGAGAGGTGACGCCGAAGGATGTCCGATGGATGCTGTATTTTCCCACAGCCCGCACAGGCGAGGTTGCAACGAAACAGCGGTTCAAGCATCAACACCAGCGGGTATCGTGCACGGCCTTTGATTTTTTGCAGAACGACATGCCGCAGCACGGCCAACATTTGTCCGACTGGCACACTCATGCCGCCCGCTCCGGCCCGTGGGAGACTGACCGAAACGACCCAACCGGAAGGAACAACTCGTCGCGCCCGAGATCGGACGACATACCCGTGTCGACATCGCAGGCAGCGGACCATCGCGACAAAGCGAGCAGAGGGAAATAAATGCGGTAGTAGTGGTAGCGGAGGTAGAAAACCTTCGGGAATCCGGTTCCCGTGAATTCCTGCTCCTCCCACGTGCCGTCCATCAACTGCCGCGCGCTGAGCCAGTTCGCGCCCCGCGCAGCCGACTCGCCCCGGCCCCTCCCCGCGGCGACCAAACCCGCAAGCGCCCAAGACGTCTGGGAGGGCGTCGGCACACCTCGACCAGCCCAGCTGCGATCCGAGTAACTCTCGGGAGACTCCCCCCAGCCGCCACAGGCCTGCTGGTGCCGCTCGAGCCAATCAGCGGCGGATCGCATGGACGCGTCAGAGGCAGGAACGCCGACGCTCCTCATTCCTTCGATGCACTGCCACGTCCCGTAGACGTAATTCACACCCCACCGCCCGAACCAACTTCCATCGGCCTCCTGCATCTGGAGCAGCGCTCGGATTCCACGATCAACCGAAGGGTGACCGAGACGGAGACCACAACGCCCAAGGGCTTCGAGAACACGTCCGGTCAGGTCTGGCGAGCTCGGATCGATCATGGCGTTGTGATCGGCGAAGGGCACCCGACAGAGCACCTTCATCGTGTTGTCGCGATCAAAAGCCGCCCAGCCTCCGTCCCTGTTCTGCATCGCCTCGAGCCAGCCGACTGCTCGCTGCATCGCGGCTTCGAGCCTGGCGAGCCTCCGTGGACAAACAGTGCCGTAACGGTCGCGGAATGCCGCAAGCCCTACAAGCACCATCGCCGTGTCATCGATGTCGGGATAAAAGCGATTGGCATACTCGAAGCACCAGCCCGAGGGATCGGCATCCACCCGTGAGGCCCAATCGCCCCTGCTGCGCACCTCCCGATCCATGAGCCAATCCACCGCCCGTTCGAGTCTCTTGCGGCAGGCGTCGCCATCAACATGACAGTCGACTCCCGCGAGAGCCTTGAGCGTGATCGCGGTATCCCAGACGGGCGAACGGCACGGCTCGATCCGCACGCTCCCGTCTGCCTCCCGCTCGACCAGCCCTTCGAGGTGCCTCCAGCATTCCAGGACTTCGGGAGAGTCTTCCGTCGCGCCGAGCGACCGCAGCGCGATGATGCTCCAGACGATC